>CAYXQZ010000199.1:0-5541 GCA_964466415.1 uncultured Paludibacter sp. | reverse complement strand
TTAGAACTCTGCATTGTTCGGCGTACGTGGAAATGGAATTACGTCGCGTATGTTTGCCATGCCTGTTACAAAAAGTAGTAGGCGCTCAAATCCCAATCCAAAGCCAGCATGAGGAGCTGTGCCAAATTTACGAGTTTCCAAATACCACCAAATATCTTTTGTAGGTACGCCCATTTCTTCGGCCCGACTTTTTAGTTTGTCAAAATCCTCTTCGCGTTGTGAGCCACCAATTATTTCGCCAATTTTAGGGAACAATACATCCATGGCACGAACAGTTTTACCATCATCGTTTTGTTTCATATAAAACGATTTAATTTCTTTTGGATAATCCGTTAGTATAACCGGACATTTAAAATGTTGCTCTACCAAATAACGTTCGTGCTCTGATTGTAAGTCGGTTCCCCAATCAACAGGGAATTCAAATTTATGACCATTAGCCACAGCCGCTTTTAGTATTTCAACGCCTTCGGTATATGCTAAGCGTTTAAAATCGTTGTTTACCACAAAATTCAAACGCTCGTACAGTTCTTTATCGTACATTTCGCTTAAAAAGTCGAGGTCTTCTTTACAATTGTCCAATGCCCATTGAATGCAATATTGAATGAAGTCCTGAGCTAATTGCATGTTTTCAGCTATTTCGTTGAATGCCACTTCGGGTTCAATCATCCAAAACTCAGCTAGGTGACGAGGCGTGTTCGAATTTTCGGCACGGAAAGTAGGACCAAAAGTATAAATGGAGCCTAAGGCCATTGCAGCTAATTCGCCTTCGAGCTGACCCGATACAGTTAAGCTTGTTTGTTTACCAAAAAAATCGCGACTATAATCGATTGATCCTTTTTCATCTTTCTTTAAATCGTACATATTTAAGGTTGTAACCTGAAACATTTGTCCAGCTCCTTCGCAGTCCGACCCTGTAATAATTGGCGTGTGTACGTAAAAGAAACCACGCTCGTGAAAAAAGCGGTGAATGGCTTGTGCCATGTGGTGACGAATGCGTAACACAGCTCCAAAAGTATTGGTGCGTGGACGAAGGTGAGCTATTTCGCGCAAAAACTCCAAGGTGTGACCTTTTTTCTGCAATGGATAAGTTTCGGGGTCGGCACCACCGTAAATTTGGATTTCTTCAGCTTGAATTTCAACCGATTGACCTTTTCCTAAGGATTCAACCAAAATACCAGTAACGCTTATACAAGCACCAGTAGTGATTGGTTTTAAGAATTCTTCGCCCATTTTTTCATTATCGGCAACTACCTGTATGTTATTGATGGTTGAACCATCGTTTAATGCAATAAAACTAACGTTTTTGTTTCCTCTGCGTGTGCGTACCCAACCTTTAATGTTGATAGTTTTGCCATAATCTGTGCTTTTTAATGCAGTGGCAATAATTGTTCTTGTCATGATAATTTATGAGCGATATGTTATAAATCTACTTTTTTTTGTTTTTAGCCTACAAAATTACTAAATTTCATTGATATACGTGTTATTTTTGACATAAAAAAAGCACCTGCTTTATTCAAACAGGTGCTTAATTTTTTGCTTATCTTTTTTTCTTGCCTTGTGGAATGTCACCAATCATACTCATGGCGCAGCGGAAGCCTATGTCGTTAGCCGACATACTTTGGTCTAGATACCTACGAGTAGAAGGATTTAACCAATATACACGGTCTTTCCAAGATCCACCTTTGTAAATGCGCGATTTTTCGTTAATTACAGGGCGAAGTACATCACTTATATCAAGCGTATCATTTGGAATTTTCGAATTTGGATCTGGATCTTTAAAGTTACGTAAGTCTTCGGTAATTTCAAAAGCAATTCGTCCTAGCGAGTCTACTTCAAACATATCTCTACCAAAAGTATCTTTTCCACTTACTTTTTGTTTGATGTACACATTACCACGAAATGAGTTGTATTCCGATACATCATCAAAACTTGAAGCGCGATAAACGTCCAATACCCATTCGTTTACGTTACCAGCCATATTGAATAATCCAAAATCATTTGGAAAATAAGCATCTACAGAAGTAGTAATGGTTGCACGGTCGTTTGCAATACCTGAAGTACCCATGTCACCACGTCCACGAACGTAGTTGGCCTGTATACGACCCATATTTTTGCGGTCGGTTTTACGAGTTTGCTGACCAGCCCAAGGGTAAATCTTTCCTTCGGCAACTATATCGTTAGCATCCGACGAAATGGCATAAGCAGCATATTCCCATTCAGCTTCAGTAGGTAAGCGGTAATCCGAATACATAATACCATCGGCCATGTCTACTTTAGGCGATGATTGGTTTGCTCTACGACGTGCTTTTACACCGGGAGTTGGGTTGTATGAGTTTTGTAAAAGGTATTTTTGTGTGTTGAAAATAAAACTTGACCGTATGGAATCATAAGGCATGTTTTCGAGCGAAGCAAAATTTGGAGCTACGATAATTCCTGCATTTACAAGAGCTAATTCGTTAACACGGTCGGTACGCCATGCGCAATAATCCACTGCTTGTTCCCACGTTACACCTACAATAGGGTAATTGTTGAACGATGGGTGTGAAAAATAATTCTGAAGATAAGGCTCATTATAAGCAAGTTGCTCACGCCATGTGTTTACGTTGGGAGTTGCTTTTTTTACTAATTGAGGTGACGATTTATCAAAAACTACTTTCATCCAGTTTGAATATTCGCGCCAATCAATATTTCTAATTTCAAATTGATCCATGTAAAACGAACTAACTGTGATACGACGTTGACGGTTGTCGCGTGGTTGAGTCACAAATTCAGCTTTTTCACCAATAGTATACGATCCACCTTCGATAGTAACCATGCCCATAGGTGTTTGTGTTCTAAGTCCTTCTTTTACAACAAAGTCAGTACCTGCTGGGTCGTTATATTTCCAACCGGTAACGGACGAAGCACCTTTGTTTTTTTTGCCAAATGCAAACACTGCAGCTATTACCAGTGTAAAAACAGCAATTTTAGTTAATGTTCTAATCTTCATACAATCTTATTTATCAATCTTTTTATTTCTATTTATCGAGAGAGAATAGTTAATTACGCCTGTTTTTATTTCAAAAATAGGCACTTTTCTCATAATTCAGTAGTATCAAACATGAATAGTAGCGCAAAAATAACATTTTTTTTTTACAAACACTTATATAATTAGCTTTTTTGTTTTATTTAAAAAAATGGAAATTGTTTTAAATCAATTTTTTTACAATTATATCTTGCTTAAAAAGTCAGTTGTAAATATAAAAATATGACTCACATTCAACCTAATAATATGTAAATCAAATATATAATGTTTAAAGTGATTGTTGTGTCAAATAACGAAACATAATGTTTACCTATTTAATAACGTAGTATCAGTATTTTTCTTATTTTTGCAAATAATTATTTTTTTTGAATTGCGTTTGTATGCTTCTAAATTACTCTGGCAGAATTATCGATTTTCATCAACCCAAGGTTATGGGAATCCTAAATGTTACACCTGATTCATTTTTCAGTGGTAGTAGGGTAGGGGGGGCGAAACATGCACACAAGGTAATTGAGAAAATGTTGTTGGATGGAGTTGATATTGTGGATATCGGTGCTTATTCAAGTCGTCCACAAGCAGCTGATGTAAGTACAATGGACGAAATACAAAGACTGTCGGATGTATTGGAGATGATTCTGAAAAACTTTCCCGATTTGCCTATATCGGTTGATACTTTCCGGTCGTCGGTTGCTAGTCATGTGGTGAAAAACTACGGGGTGGGAATTATTAACGATATAAGTGGAGGAACGCTCGATGTTAATATGTTCGAAACTGTTGCTGAGTTAGGTGTGGCCTATGTATTGATGCATATCAAGGGTAATCCACAAACCATGCAGATGATGACAAATTATGATAATGTGGTAAGTGAAGTTCTTGATTTTTTGCAAAAAAGGATAACGCAATTAAGTATGTTTGGAGTGAAAGATATACTGGTTGATCCTGGTTTTGGATTTGGCAAAACTACAGCACAAAATTATGAACTTCTTAAAAATCTTGATTTATTTAATGTTTTGGAAAAGCCACTTTTAGTAGGTGTTTCGCGTAAATCAATGATTTATAAAACATTAAATTGTACCCCCGAAAATGCATTGAATGGCACTACAGCGGTTCATTTCGCAACGCTTATGGCAGGAGCAAAAATACTGCGCGTACACGATGTAAAAGAAGCTAAAGAGGCAGTTGCGATTTATGAGGCCATCTCTAAGCCCCTTTAGGGGTTGGGGCAGTATATAAACTAATTTCTAACTTTAATAAACAATATGGAGATAACTTTTAAAGACATAATTGATATATTTCTGGTGGCAGTTTTGCTTTATCAGTTATATAAGTTACTGAAACGCACAGGGGCTGTTAATATATTCCTGGGTGTAATGGCATTTTTAATATGTTGGATATTAGTGACGTATGTTTTTAAAATGGAATTGCTTGGAGGCATTCTGGATAGAATTGTTAGTGTGGGTGCTTTTGCATTGATTGTGCTTTTTCAAGATGAATTGCGCCGATTTTTTTCAAAAATTGGTTCGCACCAAAAGTGGAGTGCGTTTAATTTTATCAAGAAAATGTTCAACACCGATAGTAGTCAATCCAAAGACACCGACTTTTATTTAGTTCAAATTGTGTTGGCCTGTAGAGGATTGTCAAAATCGTCCAATGGAGGCTTGATTATTATTTGTAGGAATAGCGATTTGGATATTTACTCACAATCGGGCGAGCAACTTAATGCTACAATTAGTTCCAGATTGATTGAAAATATTTTTTTCAAAAACAGCCCGCTACACGATGGAGCCATGATTATTTCGAATAAAAGTATTAAAGCAGCAGCCTGTATTTTGCCTATCTCAAAAAATCAGTCCATTCCCAAGCGTCTTGGTTTACGACATAGAGCTGCCCTGGGAGTTACCGAAAACTCTGATGCAATTGCCATTATTGTTTCTGAAGAAACAGGACATATTTCGTGGGCAATAAACGGACAGCTTACTACCAACGTAAAACCCGAACAGTTAGAGCATTTTTTGTCCGAAGAGATGATGGAGAAAAAATAAACAAAATTACTGCTTCACCCAAATTAACTTTCCAGTATCGAAGCCCAAATCGGTTGCTCGCTTCAAATATTGTTGCTTAATATCTTCGGGTATTGTTTTTGTGCGCGAAAGCAGCCACATATAGTCAAAACCATTGCTTATGATAAGTGCGTATTGGTAATTCTCGTCGAGTTTTACAATATTATAAGCTCCATAAAATGGGCCAAAGAACGAAACTTTCAGGCTACCAATAGATTTGTCACCTGCAAATTTAGCTTTTCCAACCGATTCGCTCCAAGTATTTGATTTGGTTTTAAATCCTCGGTTAACTACTTTCACTTTTCCATCTGGTCGCATGCTGTAATTAGCTGTAACATTGGATAATCCGCGTTCAAAACTGTGGTCGAAGCGGGCAATTTCGTACCATGTGCCCAGGTATTTGCTTAACTCAAAATTCTGAATTACATTGGGCGATGGAGGCGTTTCGGCACAGGC
>CAYXQZ010000198.1:0-5554 GCA_964466415.1 uncultured Paludibacter sp. | reverse complement strand
AATTTTATATGGGTGCAAAACCAAATAAAGAATTTGGCGCAAAAAGTGGAAAGTAAGCCTGTGTACTCAATGCTTTAATCCATAAAAATGATATTATTTCAGGAGTGTAAAATTTCAACATTTTATTTCGATATTTTAAAATGAAACCCAAATTTATTTCAATATTTTTTCTTTTCTCCATCATAATAACAGCTCAGGAGAAAACAATTTATCCTTTTCAAAACAGTTCATTAAGCCGTTCCGAACGTGTAGATGATTTACTGAAACGTTTGACTTCCGAGGAAAAAGTAGGATTGATGATGAATAAGTCTAAAGCTGTTTCACGCTTGGGAATACCAGAATATAACTGGTGGAACGAAGCATTGCATGGAGTTGCCCGTGCTGGTCGCGCTACGGTTTTCCCTCAAGCCATTGCCATGGCTGCAACATTTAATGAATCAGCCCATTTGAATACATTCAAAATGATTTCAGATGAAGCACGGGCAAAATATCACAAAGCACTGGCAGAAGGAGTTCATAGCATCTATTATGGATTGACATTTTGGACACCAAACATAAATATTTTTCGTGATCCTCGCTGGGGGCGTGGAATGGAAACTTATGGTGAAGACCCTTATCTGACATCATGTTTTGGAGTTAATGCAGTGAAAGGGTTACAGGGTGATGATTCACAGTATTTCAAAACACATGCCTGTGCCAAACATTTTGCAGTACACAGTGGTCCTGAATGGAATCGTCACAGTTATAATGCCAGGGTTTCTGATAAAGATTTATGGGAGACATATCTACCTGCTTTTGAAGCTTTAGTTACAAAAGCTAATGTTCAGGAGGTAATGTGTGCATATAATCGTTTCGAAGATACTCCATGTTGTGGTAGTAGAAAGCTATTGATTGATATTCTGAGAAACAAATGGAATTATAAGGGATTAGTAGTTTCGGATTGTGGAGCTATTGATGATTTTTTTAAACCGAACCGACACGAAACACATCCAGGCGTAGTATCTGCCTCTGTAGCGGCAGTGCTTAGTGGTACTGATATTGAATGTGGTAATAGTTACAAATCGCTAATTGATGGTTTGAAACAAGGTTTAATTAAAGAATCAGAATTAGATGTGTCTGTTCGTCGACTTTTGAAATCGCGTTTCGATTTGGGCATGTTTGATACTGATAGTGTTGTAAAATGGGCAAATATTCCTTACAGTTCAGTTGATTGTCAGGAACATAAAGATCAGGCTTTGAAAGTGGCTCGCGAAAGTATGACACTACTTAAAAATGCAAACAATATTTTGCCGTTAAGCAAAAATTTAAAAACAATTGCCGTTATTGGGGCAAATGCAAATGATTCTGTGATGCTATGGGCAAATTATAATGGTTTTCCTTCAAAAACCACTACCATTTTAAAAGGTATTATCGAAAAAATGCCCAATGCCAACATTATTTATGAGCGTGGTTGTGATTTAGTTGGGAATGATAGTACTGACTATTCATCCTTGAAAAATAAAATTAAAGATGCTGATGTCATTATTTATGCAGGGGGACTTTCTTCCAAATTAGAAGGCGAACAAATGCGTGTAAATGCTGAAGGTTTCAAAGATGGTGATCGTGTAAAGATTGAATTGCCAACCATTCAGCGCAATATGCTCAAAGAATTACATTCAATTGGCAAGCCGGTTGTTTTCGTACTTTCAACAGGAAGTGCTATTGCGTTAGAAGGCGACGAACCGAATTACGATGCATTACTAAATGCTTGGTATGGTGGACAGTCCGCTGGCGCTGCTGTAGCAGATGTGCTTTTTGGAGACTATAATCCTGCAGGGCGTTTGCCAGTAACATTCTATAAATCAACGGCTCAATTACCCGATTTTGAAAATTATGACATGTCAAACCGTACGTATCGATTTTTTAAAGAGGCAGCTCTCTATCCCTTTGGTTTTGGTTTGAGCTATACAAAATTTGATTATAGCAAGCTTGCACTCTCAACATCGAATATTAAAAATGGACAAGGAGTTCGGTTATCTTTAAATATTAAAAATACCGGCAAAATTGATGGCGATGAAGTGCTACAGGTATATATAAAGTGCAAAAAGGATAAGTCCCAACCAATCAAATCACTAAAAGCATTTAAACGTATCAATATTAAAGCTGGAAAAACAGAAAAAGTAGTGTTCGATATAGCATCCGACTCATTTAAAACATATATAGAACAAAAAGGCGGGATGGGAATTGCAGAAGGTGACTATGAAATAATGGTTGGTGGCAGCTCACTAGAAAAGGATTTGTTGACAAAAGAGATAAACATTTATTCAAAATAACATCTGTGTAACAGTTTTTAATGTAAAAAAAGTGGACGATATGCTGGTATCGGCAATATTATAAATTTCAGCATACTGCTTTAAGCGAAATTAATCCAAGTATTTACATCGATAGCTTTCGATATATTTTTTCCATTTGAACAATTTTTTGTTTAATGATTGGCGTTTTTACAGGTGTAAACCCCATTATTAAACCTTGTTTAATATCCTGATCTACAAAACATTTGCTGTATGCGTGTGTAATTATATTGTTTTTTGCAAAAATTGTAGTCAATTCCGTGTCTTTAAAACCCGCTGGAAGTTCGGTTAATGTATGAAGACTGTGAGTGGTATTTGAATTAAGTAATAATGTATTGCCAAAGTAGTTTTCGAATGTTTCATAAAATATTTTTTTCCGTTCTTCAGCTATCTCTATCACATTTTTGACATGATTGTATAAATAATTTTTTTCGATAAACTGGCTTAATACGACCTGAATTGAAGACGGAACAAATCGATGCGAATGTTTTAATAGTGCCTCAATAGGATTAAGTAAATAAAGCGGAACAACCATATATCCTACGCGTACTGAAGGATGCAAAAGTCGATTAAATGTTCCTAAAAAAACAGTTCGTTGTTCGGTATCTAAACTGAACAATGAAGGAATAAAATCATGATAGTTGTTAACTTCGTGTTCATAGTCATTTTCGATAATTATTGATTTATGTTCGCTTGCCCATTTTAGTAATTCAAGCCTCCTCATAAGTGTCATTTTAACTCCAGTAGGGTAATGGCATGAAGGTACAGTATGAATTAATTTGGTGATCGAATTGTCAATTTCTTTCATTTCGCTCACCTTTAATCCCTCTTGGTCAATAGATACTGCTTGAATATTGGCACGCAAACCTTTAAAAATGGACTGAACATTTGGGAAAGTAGGATTTTCGATGACAACTCCATCGCCGGGGTTTAAAAGGACATTTCCTATCAAATAAAGCGATTGAAGCGACCCCGCTACGATAATAATTTGGCGAGGTTCACATTTAATATTTCTGCTGAAATTAAGGTAGTTAGCCAAAGATTTTTTAAGTTGTTCGGTTCCAGATGAAGCTGAATAGGACAAAGCTGATGTTTTGATATTTCGCCAATATAAGTTGGTGAGGTTTTTCCACTGATTTACAGGAAATACATCCAAAGGCGGTAAACCAGGTCTGAAAGCTATACTCACATCGTCGGTACTATTCATTATGCTAACCGTTTTCTGGAATGATTTGCCATTTTCTGACAAATCAGGATAGCAACAATTGTCTAAATTTAACTGTTTCGAGATATGCGTATCAGCAATAATAGCTTTCACTTTATGTCCTGAACCAACCATCGATTCAATATATCCTTCAAAAATCAATAGTTCATAGGCTTTAATAATTGTACTTCTCGAAACACATAATTCTGCGGCTACTGCTCGTGTTGATGGCAAAACACTTCCTTCGGGTAAATCATTGTTTAAAATAGATTCCTTAAACAAATTAAAAATCCTCTGATAAAGTCCTTGTGAGTTTTTTTTAGACTTTTGTCTCAATTTTTTCTCAACAAATAATTTAGAAATACGGTTCAAAATAGTTTCCATAATTGGTATGTTATAATAATTATAATTGGTATGGCAAAGATAGTGATAAAACTGTTTACTTTGTTTCGTTCAAAAGTCACAAATCAAAGATTATTTCAACAATTTAAGGGATTAGTCTTCTTTTTAAATCTTAAATCACAAAAACATGGCAATAGTAGGTTCAATTATTAGCTTGATATTTATTGCTTTAGTGGCATTTTTACTTGTTAAGAAGTTTAATGCTCAGGCTGTACTTCTTTTTAGTGGTTTGCTAATGATGGCTATTGCAATGATATTGGGTTTTGCATTGCCCGGATTAAAAGAACCTACTGGATTGAAATTTTTCGATATTTTTGAACTTATCAAAGAATCGTTAAGCACCAAAGGCGCAGATGTAGGACTTATGATTATGTCAATTGGCGGTTACGTGGCTTATATGAAAAAAATTGGTGCAAGCGAAACACTTGTTTATTTGGCCATGAAACCGCTCTCAGTTTTTAAAAAATCTCCATATTTAGCAACTTCATTGGTTATTCCTATTGGTCAACTATTATTTATCACCACGCCATCGGCTACAGGATTAGGACTATTATTGGTAGCTTCCATATTTCCGGTACTGGTAAGTTTGGGCGTGAGTAAAACATCTGCAGTTTCGGTTATTACTGCCTGTACCGTATTTGATATGGGACCAGCCTCTGCAAACACAGCCCGAGCGTCTGAATTAATTGGCAAGTCGAACGTACAGTATTTTATCGAAAATCAACTTCCATTGGCCATACCACTAACTATTTTTATGGCAGTAGTTTACTTTTTTGTGAATAGGCATTTCGATAAAAAAGAAAACCATACAGTTGAAATTGTAGAAAATAAAGATTTGACAATAAAAGCACCACTTATTTATGGTGTTTTGCCTGTACTTCCTTTGATTTTGTTAATCACTTTTTCCAAATTCTTTACTTTTTTCAATCCACCCATTAATTTAGAAACAACTACAGCCATGATTTTCTCCTTATTTGTGGCATTAATTTTCGAAATGATTCGAAAACGTGATGTAAAAGACGTTTTCAGTTCATTGAAAGTATTTTGGGAAGCCATGGGTAAAGTTTTTGCAACAGTAATTACACTTATTATTGCAGCCGAAATATTCTCGTATGGACTTATCAGTCTTGGTTTTATTAATAGTTTAGTCGCTGTATCACAAGATTTTGGTTTTGGAGCTATTGGTATCGGAATTTTAATGACAGTCTTGATTTTTGGAGCTTCCATGCTTATGGGTAGCGGTAATGCGTCATTTTTTTCGTTTGGACCTTTAGTACCGGGCATTGCACTGAAAATGGGTGCCGACAGCGCAAGCATAATTTTACCTATGCAATTGTCATCTAGTTTAGGTAGAGCAACTTCGCCCATTGCTGGAGTAATTATTGCCACTGCCGAAATTGCTGGAATTACACCCTACCAATTGGCCAAACGAAATTTGATTCCTTTGACTTCTGTATTGATTTTCATGCTTATTTATCATTTTATCTTTTAAAAATAATTTTATGTTGAAAATAATTAAAAACGCTGAAGTTTATGCGCCTGAATATCTTGGGCGAAAAGATATCTTAATTGGTGCTGAAAAAATACTTGCCATCGAGGATAAAATTGAAATAAGTTC
>CAYXQZ010000197.1:0-5599 GCA_964466415.1 uncultured Paludibacter sp. | reverse complement strand
ATTTTAGGTAAACAAAAGAAAACTCTGTTAGGAAATGGAAAAAAAGCACCCGAATTCAAAACTTTTCCATTAGCTTTGCAGCAAAGTTTGCGTCAGTACTGCGAGGGTGGTGGAAATTTAATGCTCAGTGGTGCATTTATTGGTTCCGATATGTATACCGATAATTACATAACGCCTACCGAAAGGTTATTTGTGGAAAACATACTGAATTACCGTTTGAAGTCGGCCGATGCATGTTTTAGTTCCAAAATAGTAATGGTTGGTTCGCCTTATCATCAGTTTGCACGATCCGAATTTAGTTATTTTGATGAGCCAAATGCCAATTCAATTTTTGCCGAATCGGTTGATGCCATTGACCCAGCCAATATTGGAGCTTTTACAATTTGCCGATACACCGGAACCAATTTGAGTGCAGGTGTAGCATATTCGGGTAAATACAAGGTGTGTTCGTTCGGTTTTCCTTTCGAAATAATTGAATCGGAAAAAGATAGAAACAAATTAATGTATTCGGTTCTGAATTTTTTAAGTCAAAAAAGAAAGATTTCGAACTTGTTTGAGCTCAAAAAGTAGAATATTTGTTTATTAAAAAGTAATTATATGAAAATCAAGTTATTGTCATTATTAGCAGCGGTTTTGTTTTTTTATTCGTGTGGCAAATACGAACGAACTTTACCTGCTGTAACAGGAAGCCAGTTTGAGTTATTGATAGTAATAAACGACACCCTGTGGAAAGCCCCTGCCGGACGCGAATTAAGTGAGTTAATGGGTGCCGAAATGATAGGATTGCCACAGCCTGAACCCGTAATGGAAGTGCATCAATGCAATAAAGTAGAGTTTACTGATGTGCTTAAATCAGCGCGTAACATTTTATATGTTGAAGTTTCCGAAAAATATACAAGTCCAAAAATAACTTATTCAAAAGATAAATGGGCTTATCCTCAGGCTATAGTGCGTGTTGTAGCAGCAAGCGATTCTAGTTTTCAATCAACTATTCGCAAATACGGAAAAAACATTCAGGATTATTATATCAAAGCCGAACGTGAACGACAAATTGAATTCAATAAAAATTATATTAACGAAGTGGCTAAGGCCGAAATTGAAAAGCAATTTGGCATTCAGGTTGATATTCCACAAGGAATTAGCAAAGCTACTACCAAAAAAGACTTTTATTGGATTACAAATAATCAAGCAGGCTTACGTCAGGATTTAGTGATATATTCGTATCCTTATACCGACAAAAAAATGTTTAGCAAGGAAGCAATTATTTTCCGTAGAGATTCCATTATGAAAGCCAATATTCCTGGCGAATTAAAAGGTTCGTATATGGGAACTGAATTAAAATACAGCGACCCCGTTTTTTCGGAAATTTGGGTAAACGAAGGTTATTGTGCCGAGTTACGTGGTTTGTGGCGTATGTTTAATGGCGCTTCTATGGGAGGTCCGTTTTACAGTCAAACCCGTTTGGACGAAGTTAATCAGCGTGTTATCACTATCGAGGCTTTTGTTTTTGGTCCTGGACATAAAAAACGCAATGCTATCAGGCAGCTCGAAGCAGTGGTTTTTACCTCTAAACTTCCTCACGAAATAAATGCTATCAAAGAAGTGTCGGTAGTTGCCAAAAAGAAATAGAATTTAAAAAACAATCATGGAAAAAGAAAAAATTGTAATAGGAATAACACACGGTGATATAAACGGAATTGGTTACGAAGTGATACTCAAAACACTTGCCGAACCGCTTATGACTGAGTTTTTTATACCCATCATTTATGGTTCTTCCAAAGTGGCTTCGTTTTATCGCAAAGCGCTTGATTTACAAAATGTAAACCTCAATATTATTAATTCGGTAGAGGAATTAAACTCCAAACGAATCAATATTATTAATTGCACCAACGATGAGTTAAAAGTGGAGCCGGGCCAATCAACTACCGAAGCTGGGTTAGCTGCTTTTAGTGCACTCGAAAAAGCCACCGAAGACTTAAAAAGAGGTGCTCTCGATGCATTGGTTACTGCTCCTATCAATAAAAAGAATATTCAGTCGGCCGATTTTCATTTTCCGGGTCATACCGAATACCTAGAGTCTAATTTTGGCACAGATGCACCTGCTTTAATGTTACTTATCAACGATGTTATGCGTGTGGCTGTAGTTACAGGGCATATTCCTGTAAATGAAGTTTCGAAAGCTATAAGTATTGATCTGATAAAAGAGAAACTACTTGTATTTAACAAATGCCTAAAAAACGATTTTAGTATTGTAGGGCCTCGCATTGCTGTACTAGGGTTGAATCCGCATGCAGGCGACGATGGTGTGATTGGTGAAGAAGAAAAGGAAATTATACTTCCAGCAATAAAAGAGGCTGGCAAGCAAGGTGTGTTGTGTTTTGGACCGTATCCGGCAGATGGGTTTTTTGGATCCGGACATTTTACAAAATTCGATGGTATTTTGGCTATGTATCACGATCAGGGTCTTATTCCGTTCAAAACCATTTCGATGGAAAGTGGTGTGAATTATACGGCTGGATTATCTATTATCCGTACTTCGCCTGCACATGGCACTGCTTACGACTTAGCTGGCAAAAACATAGCATCCGAAGATTCATTCCGTCAGGCTATTTACATGGCATTCGATATTTATAATCATCAAAAAATGAATAAAGAATTATCGGCTAACCCTCTTAAAGTGGAACATCGTGCCGAAAGAAATAACCGAATTGAATAATAGCTGATTGGTAGTTATTGGCAATAAAAAAAGAGTTTTTTGATTCTGCCTATCGGCAGATAGGCTCAAATAACGCAAATAACGCAAATTATCACAAATAATACTTATATAATATCCTCAACTGTAATAGTTTTAGAATTGTATTTTTATTTGCGGTTATTTGCGTTATTTGCGTTCTGCTTTACAAGCGTAGACTATCTCTTTTTAGGATCGTATTTGTAAACTTCCTTGTAAATGGTGTTTTTAATTTGTGGGAAATGTTTGTTTACAAATTCGTAATTGTTAGTCATTATAAGCATCGACATCAATACCTGACTACCTTCGTAAGGCGGTTGCATGTAAAAATTCGAAATCATATAAAACCCAATTCGTTCGTAAAAATAAATTCGTTTACTCGCAATTTGTGTGCGTGGAGTTTCAGTTTCGATAACGATGGGTAATTCTTGCTTTTTCAAAAACTCCTTCATTACTTTAGTTCCCAATCCTGCATTTCTGTAGTCAGGATGAATGGCAAACTGCTCAATAAACACAAATTTGTCGAAAATCCAATAATGAATTAAGCCTACAAATTTACTGTCCTTCTTTACTGCAACACTATTGAAAGCTTGTTTTTTGTTGAAAACAGTTTCGAGACCAGCCCAGCTCCTACGGGAGTACGACGGAAATGATGTGTTGTATAAGTCGTATACTTCTCCAAAATTTGGGTCGTATACATTTTCAATTTTAATAAAGTTAATCATGGTGTATGTATTTTGCGCAAAAATAAGTGATTTATTTGTTAATTCGCACTAATCATTCAAAATTATAATGTTTTTTTTGTTTATTTTTAAAAACGCTAGTTCAAATTTTATAGCTCAACAATAAATGCTCGTAAAATGTTTTGTGTCAGATTTATTTTAACTTTTTTTGCATTAAAAAATTACTGAAAATTGAGTACTTTTGCACAAAAATTGAGATGCAGTAATTGTATACCATTTTTTTTGAAATACATATCAAACTATTTTTATAATAACTAAATAACAAAAGTATGATTTATTCTCACGAAGTAGAACACATGTGTGTTGTAAAAAAAGGTCCTGACCACGGTCCTGCTCCAATTCCCGAAGAGGGCAAATGGGTAAAATCAAAAGAAATTAAAGACATTTCTGGCTTGACTCACGGTGTGGGTTGGTGTGCGCCTCAACAAGGTGCTTGTAAGCTGACTTTGAATGTAAAAGATGGTATTATCGAAGAAGCATTGGTCGAAACCATTGGCTGCTCAGGTATGACTCACTCTGCTGCTATGGCTGCCGAAATCCTTACCGGAAAAACTATCCTCGAAGCATTGAACACCGACTTGGTATGCGATGCCATTAACGTGGCAATGCGTGAATTATTCCTACAAATCGTTTATGGCCGCACACAGTCAGCTTTCTCCGAAGGTGGTTTGCCAATTGGTGCAGGTTTGGAAGACTTAGGAAAAGGCTTGCGCTCGCAAGTTGGAACTATGTTTAGCACAAACGCTAAAGGTGTTCGTTATTTGGAAATGGCCGAAGGTTACATTAACCGAATGGCATTGGACGAAGATGGTGAAGCTTGCGGATACGAATTTGTTCGTTTTGGCCCTATGATGGACTTAATCAAAAAAGGCGTTGATGCCAACGAAGCCTTGAAAAAATCGACTAGCAAATACGGTCGTTTTGACAACGCAGCGAAATACATTGATCCACGTCACGAATAGAATTTACAATTTTATCATTTACAATTTACAATTGTAGTTAGAACTATTCATTTTCAAATCTTCAAATTATCAAATCTTCAAATTAAAAAATTATGCCACTATTTGAAAGTTACGACCGTCGTATTGCTAAAGTAAACGCGGCACTCAACACATACGGTATCAGTGATATCGACGAGGCAAAAGCAATTTGCGATGCCAAAAATATTGATCCTTATGCAATATGCGAAAGCATTCAAAATATTGCGTTCGAAAATGCAAAGTGGGCTTACGTAGTAGGTGCTGCTATTGCTATTAAAAAAGGTTGTACAACTGCTGCTGACGCTGCCGAAGCTATTGGCATTGGTTTGCAAGCATTCTGTATTCCGGGTTCTGTAGCCGAAGACCGCAAAGTAGGTCTTGGTCATGGTAACCTAGCTGCCATGTTACTTCGCAACGAAACTAAATGTTTTGCTTTCCTTGCAGGACACGAATCATTTGCTGCTGCCGAAGGAGCAATCGGTATTGCACAATCTGCCAACAAAGTACGTAAAGAGCCATTGCGCGTTATCCTGAACGGACTTGGAAAAGACGCTGCCATGATTATCTCACGTATCAACGGATTTACCTATGTTCAAACCGATTTTGATTACGCAACTGGCGATTTGAATGTAGTTCGTACAAAAGCATATTCAGATGGCATCCGTGCTGCTGTAAAATGTTACGGTGCCGACGATGTACGCGAAGGTGTAGCTATTATGCGTGCCGAAGGTGTTGATGTATCAATCACAGGTAACTCAACCAACCCAACACGTTTTCAACATCCAGTAGCTGGTACATACAAAAAAGAATGTATGGAGCAAGGTAAAAAATACTTCTCAGTAGCATCGGGTGGTGGTACCGGCCGTACACTTCACCCCGACAATATGGGTGCAGGTCCAGCTTCGTATGGTATGACCGATACTATGGGACGTATGCACGGTGATGCTCAGTTCGCAGGTTCTTCTTCAGTTCCAGCTCACGTGGAAATGATGGGATTCCTTGGAATGGGTAATAACCCAATGGTTGGAGCTACTGTACAAGTGGCTGTAGCTATCGAAATGGCGAATTAAACCTCCTGGCCCCTAAAGGGATTCAAGAATAGAAACTCCTCGAGACTTAGTTGTGTCGAGGAGTTTTTTGTTGAA
>CAYXQZ010000196.1:0-5644 GCA_964466415.1 uncultured Paludibacter sp. | reverse complement strand
TTTACAAATGCAGGGCCATATTTCATTTTGAAATCGATAAATGTAGGAAGTTATGTTCATTACGATGTAACTCCAAGTGCTTTGAAGTTTACTACACTAACCGACCAAGCTGCATGGCGTACTTCGATTAATGGAACAAGTACAGCAGGTACAGTTTCTACCGCAGTTTCAGGTCGCTTGGCGATTTCAGGAGGACAGATATTGTCATCTACTGCCACTTTCACAAATATTCTAAATGGGCTTTTTCTTACGCCAACCGGATTTAGATTTGCAGGACAAAACTCTTTAGCACCCAACAAAGCAACTGCTTCAATTACAGGGGATGTTAATTTCAATTTTTATATCAATAAAAGTACTCCAGATTTTGTTACAGGTAATACATATCGTATTAGTTATACTATAAATACGAACAGTTCTCCAAGTACATTGGTGTTGAGTATGGTTGTGAATGGCACTGTGGTACCAAGCTCTTCAATGACAACAACCGCTTCTAATTCAACAAATCAGACTTATTTTAAAACAGTAGCTGGCAATAGTAGTTGGCCTCTCGAAATAAAGATTGCAGCAGTAACTGGTATTCTTGACAATATGATAATTGATATCTCAGACATAAAGTATGAAGTGTATGATGCAGTTGGACAAGCAATAACATTTAATGCCTTAAGTGCCAAAAATTATGGCGATGGAACTTCCACATTATCTGCTACTGGTGGTGCATCGGGTAATCCAGTAGTATTTACCAGTTCTAATACCGCTATAGCAACCTGCACAGGAACAAATGGTACAACACTTAGCATAATTGGTGCAGGAACGTGTAATATAAATGCCAATCAGGCTTCGGGTGGTGGATATACTGCTGCTGCTCAAACACCCCGATCACTTACCGTTGCTCCTAAAGCACTCACTATTAGTTCTCCAGCAACGACCAGCAAATTATATACAGGCACAAATACAGCTGTTATTACTGGTACATTAACAGGAATCATCAATTCTGACGACGTAACATTATCAGGGACAGGAACGTTTGCCAGTGTTAATGTTGGTAATGGCATTTCAGTAACTTCCACTTCAACAATTACTGGAACAAAGGCCGGAAATTATAGCCTGATTCAACCAACTGGATTAGCTGGAAATATCACAGCTACTGAAAGTCCATTAGCTGGTGGAAATCTTAACAACTCAGGTTTATCTGATGCTCAGTTGGCAAATACCAATCTGACAATCAGTTCTGGCGAATTTGTGATTGATGCTGTAAAAACAGTTCAGTCTTTTACAGTAGCTCCAGGCGCGAAACTTACCTTAAGCTCTGGCAGTATTACTGCTACAAACGGAATTACTCTTCAGAGCGACGCAAGCGGCACCGCCACCTTTGTGGATACTAATACAAGTTCACCACAGGCTGTAAGTGCCACGGTTCAACAATACCTACCACAAGGTCGTAACTGGTATGTTTCCAGTCCGGTAACGGTTGCCACAGCTAATACCAGTAATTTATTGGTTGCTGGTGCTGCTACTTCGGTATCCTATTACAATGAAGCGGGTAGTGCTTGGGTAGATGATTATACAGGGGCGTTAACTCCGGGGGTAGGTTATTTAGCTTTCTCTAGCACCGGATCGGGTACCAACAATGTGGTTTTTACCGGTGCATTAAATACAGGTAATGTTGCCGTTGCATTAACCCGAAAGGGTGCAACGAAGTCCGGCTTTAATTTAGTGGCCAACCCATATCCTTCGTACCTCGATGCTATGGCAGCTATCAATGCCAATGCCAATGTGATGCCAAGTATATGGTACCGGACCCGTGCAGCCGGTGGTACCTATTATTTCGAAACGGTAAATACTGCTTCGGGCATAGGAACTAACGATGCAGGTACAGGTATGGTTACCGGTTGGGTGCCTCCAATGCAAGCTTTCTGGGTACGCACCAATGCGGATAACCAGACCATTACTTTTACCAATGCCATGCGTAAACATGCTGGTAATGCGCCCCTCACTGCAGGTGGCACAGTACCTACTACGCCTATGAAAGCAAAGGCAGCAAATGCGTCGGTTCTAATTCGCTTGCAGCTTGCTAATGCTGTTACTAATAATGAAACGGTATTATATTCTTACGATGGTGCTTCAAATGAGTTTGATGCCTACGATTCTCAAAAATACTGGAATAGCAACACGGTAAGTGAACTCTACACTACTGTAGGAACAGAGGCCTTGGTTATTAATGGTATGAACACCATTCCACTGGATACGGAGATTCCACTGGGATTGAAAACCGAATCGTCCACTACCTTAAGCATAAAAGCTACCGAATTGACTAATCTTGCGCCGGGAGTAAAAGTGATGGTGAAGGATAAGTTGTATCCTGCTGAGTTCGATTTAACCAACGGAGAGGTGTTTAACTTTACTTCAGCTGCAGTAACTACCACCGACAGGTTCAGTTTGATACTAAAATCGCCGGGCGCTATAACCAACCTAGCAACTGCACAACAGTTGAATGTGCTGGCTTATGGAAATGCACAACATCAAATTGCCGTACAGTTTAATAACCCATCGGCCAATACCGCTGTTCTGACAGTATTCAATGCCTTGGGTCAGAAAACGCTAGAAAAACAAATTGGCACTTCGGTAAAACAAACCACTGAATCCGTGACTCCGGGCGTGTATATGGTAAGCCTAACGGTGAATGGCGTGAAAGCTACTCGGAAAGTGGTTGTCAGATAGGTTTTTAGTTAAACGTTAAAAAAAGAAAACATCAAACCACTAAAGGTGTTAAAGACCGTTAGTTGAAAAAAGTTACAACTAATAAAGAGTTTTAATTGACGAAAGTAATTTTACATCCCCGCAATTTATCCCGCTTTTATGTGGGAGGGGTTGGGGGTTTACATAAATAAAATAGAAATATATGAGCACTGTAGAAAACCAACTGAAAAAGCGTGAATACACAATTCCAGCAATTCAATGTATTATGCTTGATAATGAAATTTCACTGGCATTGGAATCAACGCCACCAGCTGGCAAGGGAGAAACGCAGGTGTCGAAACCGGAGTATATGAATAACGATCCATATCATATAAATAGGGCATAAAAATTATGTTTAACTTTCTTAAGGCAAGAAAGTATATTTGATAATTAAAAAATCAGGCATTCTTTTTTTGTTTACAACCAACTAATTATTAGATTTTTTATTTGTTAGTTCTACTTTATCAAAATAAAACTGTACAAATAATTTGGATATTTGCTTGATTATTAACCATTTCTTCTGGTGTAGAGTTTGACTTCATCGCTGGTAACGGTCTATCCGGTCATAATTCAGAACTAACAAGAGCGTTAGATGATTTGAAGTAATTTTATGTTTTGGATGTGCATAAAGCTGAAACGGTTTTTTTTATCGAAACCCACATTTTTCGATACAAGAGCATATGGGAAATAAAGACAGAACTCCAACAAATATACAACTGGACATACCACCTATTCATTTACAGAACTACATTAAAACACTTACAGATAAGGATTATACAACAGAAAATGTAAGGCAGCCAAAGGTTGGAAGGAGGAAAAGGTTCATACAGTAAGCGTTTGGCATTGGGATGGAAAAGAAGAAAAAGCGTGTAAAAGGGCACTGGTTATTACCAAAATATACTCAAATACAAAGAATTAATTTAAAATCTAAAAAAAACGAATATTTCCAAAATCAAATCAAAATGAAAGCAATAATCCCAAATTGTCCATTAGAACTTTCTGATTTCTGAGGATATATTTTTTAGTTTTGAAATCTAATGGACACCATTAGAAAATTTATATTGCATACTGTTTATTATCAGCTTTCTATACCACATTAATTGATTAAATTTGCGTATTATTTTTGTCATAAAATGCAAGCTTATGGAATTAGAGTTTGTTGATAAGGAAATTACAGCTTATGGTGGGTTGGCAATCTTGAAACAGATGTTGATTCAATCTGGTTTTGTAGATAAATTGGAGCATTTGTCTCTGCCGTTACAGGGTTCGAATCGTGGTTATTCGCCCATTCAGTTGTTTGTTCAATTTATGGCAGGTGTATGGTGTGGTGCCAATAGGTTTTCGCAGTTGGATATAACACGCATGGATATAACCATTCAAAGAATGTTTGGTTGGGATAAGATGCCTGAACATAAGGCTTTTCAAGGTTATTTTGAGAAGTTTGACATGGCTAGCACCTATTCTGTTTTTGGTGGTCTTTATCGTTGGTTCTTTGATAATTTGAAGTTTAACAATTTCACGTTGGATATTGATTCTTCGGTTATTACACGGTATGGCGAACAAGAAGGAGCTAAAAAAGGCTATAACAAACATAAGCCAGGTCGCAAATCGCAACATCCTATCATTGCTTTTGTTTCAGAAATAGAAATGGTTGCGAATTTTTGGTTACGCTCTGGCGATGCCCATACAGCCAACAATTTCAAGGCATTTTTAGAAGAAACTCTTTCATTCTTTGGGAGCAAGAAAATAGGGTTACTACGTTTGGACAGTGGATTTTACGACAAGAATATAATTGATTATCTGGAGCAAAAAGAGGTTGCAATTGATTACATAGTTGCTGTTCCGATGTACGTTGCCATACAACGAAAAATAGCTGGTCAACACACATGGTTATGCATAGAGGATGGCATTGAAATCGCTGAATTCGAATATAAGGCACAAGAATGGAATAAAGGCAGACGAATGATAGCAGTGCGCCAGAAAATAGCTAAGCGTCCAAAAGCAGTAGGCAAACAGTTGAGTTTGTTCGAGGATGATTACGAACTGAATGGCTATCGGTACACTTGCTACGTTACAACCTTAAAACTATCTGCGGCAGATGTTTGGCGATTGTACAGAGGACGTGCAAACTGCGAAAATAGGATAAAAGAACTCAAATACGACTATGGATTGGACAAAATGAATCAAGATGGTTTTGATGGTACTGAAGCATGCTTGTTGTTAATGACAATTGCATACAATTTTATGAGCCTGTTTAAACAGGTTATTATCAATGATAAAGTAAGAAACAGGTTATCTACTTTAAGGTATAAAATGCTTGCCATTCCGGCATATATAGAAGAACATTCTAACAAAGTAATCGTGAAGATGGCTCTTCAAATGAATAGGAGAGCTTGGATAAGAAAACTTTGGGAAAAATCATCGTCCTTCGAATTCGATTTTTCTACGTGATAGTTCTAATGGACAATTTGGGATAATTACTTTATTAGCATTATTCCTCACATTGACCATTTCGATACAATATTTCAATGCTACAACTTGAGTCTTCAAATGTTCGGCCGTAGTATCCTTGAATCTTAATTTCTCTGCATTAGTGGCAAGTTAACTTGTTACTGTTAATAGTATGTGAGTGAAGTGGCTGAAATGCCTACGAGCGTAAAGCTTCAAAAAATCTCTACAAGCTTAAGAACGGACATAATACAACCGGTGTTGCAATTGTTGTATTATCAATGAAGGGTACAACCAACACTGTTTGTACTATTTATCTAGTAATTCGAAAAACAAAAATTCAAATCTAAACAAAGTAATTCGACTTGTGTATTCTTATATAATAATCCAACAAACACTGAAAAAAAGGGGTAATAGACAAAAATGATGCTCAAAATTGCTGAAACGACTTCTATGACTA
>CAYXQZ010000195.1:2533-5712 GCA_964466415.1 uncultured Paludibacter sp. | reverse complement strand
AGAGTAATTGCATTAACTTTGCACAAAATTACCAATAATTATGTGGGATAAGATAAGAAAAACCATTTCTGTAATTTTACAATATTTCAGCGCAAACTTACCTATTTGGTGGGAATTTATTAAACGCTGGTGGGCTAAGTTTATTACTTGGAGAATAAGCAGATACAAACGTTTTACAGGATTAGTTTGGTACAAAAAAATCGCAAATCTCTTTGTTACAAGCATAGTTTTATTTATGCTTTTCCTGTTCCTGATCGACATTAACTTTCTATGGTTATTTGGTAAATCGCCAAGTCTTTACAGCATTAGTCATCCCGATCAAAGTGCTTCATCCGAAATTATTTCGGCCGACGGCAAAGTTATTGGAAAATACTTTACCGAAAATCGGATGCCAGTTGAGTTCAACGATATTTCGCCACTGCTTATTAAAACATTGATTGCTACGGAGGACGAGCGTTTTTACGATCACTTTGGGATTGATTTTCAAGGCGTTTTTGCTGCCATGAAAGACATGACGCAGGGAAATGCACGTGGAGCAAGTACCATTACCCAACAGCTGGTAAAAAACATGTACAAAACTCGAAATCAATATTCGAAAGGACTTTTTGGATACATACCAGGCGTTAAGTTGCTTATTATGAAAGCAAAAGAATGGATTACTGCTGTAAAAATTGAGATTTTTTACACGAAGAACGAAATTCTTACCAAGTATTTTAATACAGTTGATTTTGGCAGCAACTCCTACGGCATACGCATAGCTTCGAAAACATATTTCAAAACCACACCAGCCAAATTGAATTACGAACAATCGGCCACCTTGGTTGGATTGCTCAAAGCTACAACTACTTACAACCCCAAATCGAATCCAAAACGATCGAAAGAACGCCGTAACGTAGTGCTTCAGAATTTGGTAACACATAGAATAATTACGCAAGCAGAATGCGATTCGCTCAAAAATATCCCTATCAAATTAAATTATAGCGTGGAGCAATCCTACGATGGTGAAGCCCTGCATTTCAGGTCGTATTTGGCCAAATACCTCGAAGATTGGGAACGTGAAAACGGATACGATATTTATTCGGATGGACTGAAAATATATGTTACCATTGACTCCCGATTACAGAAATACGCCGAAGAAGCTGTTGAAAAACAAATGCGCTCGGTACAACGTAGGTTCAACGACCACTGGGGTAACGAAAACCCCTGGCGAGATGAAAACCGCGAAGAGATTCCAAACTTTGTGGAAAATATTGCCAAAAAAACAAAGGCATACACCATACTGAATGCTAAATATGATGGTAATACCGATTCGATTGAAAAGTATTTAAACATACCGCATCGTACCAAAGTTTTTGATTATAAAGTGGGCGAAAAAGACACTACATTTAGCGTAATGGATTCCATACGTTATATGAGTAAATTTATGCACTGTAGTTTTATGGCTATGGAACCAGCTAGTGGTGAGGTTAAAGCATGGGTGGGCGATATTAATTTCAAATTTTGGCAATATGATAAGGTTGCACAATCCAAGCGCCAACCGGGCTCTACGTTCAAGCTTTTTGATTATACAACTGCTATGCTTCACGGCCATGCACCTTGCGATAAAATAACTGACAAGCATGTAACTTGGAATTACATGGAAAATGGTAAGCCAAAATCCTGGACTCCAAAAAATGCAAATGGCTCGTATTTAGGCTATAGCATGACTCTGAAACATGCATTTGCTCGCTCTATAAATACGGTAGCCGTACAATTGGCTCAAGAAGTGGGCATCCCCGAAATTATCAAAACAGCTCATTTAATGGGCATACGTACACCGCTCGAAAACAAACCATCCACTTGCTTAGGCTCATCGGATGTATCGTTGCTCGAACTGGTAAACTCATTTGGTACAGTTATAAACGAAGGCATGTACCATGATCCCATTTTGGTAACTCGTATCGAGGATAAAAATGGCAAGGTAATTTACGAACCCAATAGAAAGCAAGAAAGAGTTTTACCTTACGAAATTGCATGGCTTATGACCGAAATGCTTAAAGGTGGTATGACAGAATCAGGAGGCACAACTCAGGCGCTTTGGGAATGGGATTTATTTAATTACAATACCGACTTTGGAGGAAAAACAGGAACATCATCCAACTATTCGGATGCTTGGTTTGTAGGCGTAAGTAAAAACTTAATTGGAGGTGCATGGGTTGGTGGCGAGCACAGAAGCGTGCATTTCCGCACCGGAAACTTGGGCGAAGGAAGTAGAACGGCATTGCCAATATTTGGATTGTTTATGGAAAAAGTGCTCAAAGATGAAAAATTTAAACACTACAGAGGAAAATTCCCAACCAAACCAAAGGAAACAATCAGTCGCTCATACAATTGCCACACTTATATTCCGCGCGATACCACCAAGGGAAATTCCGATTCGTTGGACATTGATTTACCCGACGAAATTCCACTTGAAGAATCAACAGCAGCACCAGCTGAGGTTATTGAACAAAACTAAATTGGTTGTTTAGCAAAATTTTAGTATTTTCGCATACAATTAAAACATAAAAAAATAAGAACACACTATATGACTATCGATTTTCAGAAATCAGGCGGATTAGTTCCCGCAATTATTCAGGACAAACTCACTTCAAAAGTGCTTATGTTAGGTTTTATGAACGAAGAAGCCTTTGCTAAAACACAAGAAACGGGCAAAGTAACTTTTTTCAGTCGCACTAAAAACCGCTTGTGGACTAAAGGCGAAGAAAGTGGTAACTTTTTGATGGTTGACAAAATACTAAATGACTGCGACAAGGATACTTTATTAATAAAAGTGACTCCCGTAGGCCCGGTTTGCCATACTGGAAGCGATACTTGTTGGAACGAAAAAAACGAGGGTGATTTTGCATTTCTGAATTTTTTGCAAGAATTTATTCAAAAACGTTTCGAAGAAATGCCCGAAGGCTCATACACCACTACACTATTTAACAAAGGCGTAAACCGTATGGCTCAAAAAGTAGGCGAAGAAGCTGTTGAAACTGTGATTGAGGCCACAAATGGAACCGATGAGAACTTCCTTTACGAAGCGTCGGACCTTGTTTATCACCTCATTGTATTGCTTACATCAAAAGGATACTCGTTGAACGACTTGGGACGCGAATTGAAGAAAAGACATAAATAGGGGCACTTCGTGCGTTATT
>CAYXQZ010000195.1:0-2433 GCA_964466415.1 uncultured Paludibacter sp. | reverse complement strand
TTATTGGGTGCTTTGCACGTTATTTATTGTTTTTGGAATTGACTTTTGTCCTTTGACTTTTGACATTAGTCTCTTTATTATTTGTTGTCTGTGTTCTAAAAATTAAAAAAAATGGAAAAAACGCTTTTGATAAAATATAAAAATGTTGATATTTTTCAACAGGATTATCTTGTTCTGAAAAATGTAAACCTCGAAGTTCATGCAGGCGAGTTTATATATCTTTTGGGTAAAGTAGGTAGTGGAAAAAGCTCGCTTCTGAAATCGTTTTACTGCGATGTATTAATTCAAAATGGCGTAGCGGCTGTATTGGATTATAATCTTCACGAAATAAAGCTAAAGGAAATTCCATTTCTTCGTCGTAAAATTGGAATCGTGTTTCAGGATTTTCAGTTGCTTACCGATCGTTCGGTTTACAGCAATCTCGAATTTGTGCTAAAGGCTACTGGCTGGGAAGACAAAGCGGCTATTAATGAGCAGATTGACAATGTGCTTACACAAGTGGGTATGTTAAGCGCCAAAACCAGAATGCCATTTCAGTTATCGGGTGGCGAACAGCAACGCATAGTGATTGCACGGGCATTGCTTAACTCGCCCGAAATTATTCTGGCCGATGAACCTACAGGCCATCTCGACCCCGAAACAGGCAACGAACTGGTTGATTTACTCTACAATATTTCCAAATCGGGCACTACGGTTATTATGGCTACACATAATCTGAACTGGTTATTGGCATTCCCCGGACGTATTCTCCGATTCGACGATAATGAGATACGCGAAGTGAAAAATCTGGATAATATTGACACCGTAAAAGTGAAAGTAATAGCTGACAACAACAGTATTATGGAAGAAACGGTTGTAGTTGACGACGATGAATGATATATGAAAAAACTACTCTGCCCCCAATGTAAAATAGGACGGTTTCAGGTAAAAAATGAAGCCGGCGATTCGGTTGTAGTTATAGTAACCGACAATCACGAAATTCAACCGCTCCATCCCGACCAATCGCTCGAAGGCTTCGACCTAACAATTCTATATTGTTTAGGCTGTTCGTGGAAGGGATCCGACAAAAGACTTACAAACAAATAAATTTATTTTTTATAAAGACAAATAAAAACGCAAATTTTCACAAATCATATACGATAGAATATCATAATTATTTGTAAAAATTTGCGTTATTTGCGTTCTAGCTGTTTTTCTTGACAGCCATATTAAATCAAGAACACATTAATTGAAGCGTTCGACGTGTATTTGTCCTACTTCTTTGCGTGTATGTTCTTTAAATCCTTCTTTTTCGAGGCATTCAACCATACCATTTACCATGTTAGGATTTCCGCAAAGGAAAACATGCGTATTTTCGGCAGCAGGTTTAAAACCCCACATTTTTTCGATTGCACCTTCTTCCCAAATTTCCTGAATAAACTGTGTACGACCAGCCCAAGGAGTGAATTCGCGATTAGGCATAGTAATAGTTGGGATATATTTGAATTTAGGCGACAATACTTGCAGCAAGTTTAACTCCGAAGAGTAACCTAAATCCCACGAGTTAGCAGCACCATGAATTACTACAATATTGCCTTTGCGATGCAATGCATCGGTACGCAACATACTCATATAAGGCGCCACACCAGTACCAGTACCAATCAGTACAATATTCTGATCTTCGGCAATTTGATCGAGTGTAAACATACCTACAAATTTATTTCCCAACCAAATATTATCACCAATATTCAAGTTAAATAAACGAGGAGTTAAAGCACCTGAATGCACCAAAGTAATGTAAAACTCTACATAATCTTTCGATAAATTGGACGAAGCAATTGAATAAGCTCTTTTGATAAGCTTTTCTTGATCGGGCTCAACAGGCTCGTCGGTAGCTTCGGCACATTTTTCGCTCGTTGGTGGTAATCCAATAGCCACAAACTGTCCGGGTTTAAAATCGGGCAATTCCCAACCCAGCGGAGCTATTCTGAATACTTTCATGATAGGTGAAACCTGAACTACTTGTTGCACAACGGCATTTAAATCTTCCATTTTGACTCTAAATTTTTATATTTTTTTTGATTGAATAATCTTTGTATTTATCACAACAGCTTAAAATCGAGTGCAAAGATACAAAATTTTGATTATTTGCTAAATAGATTTTAGTAAAATATTTAAATCAATAGCTTGTAACAAAATTAAAACATCAAAGCACACAAAATCACCCTTCGCCACGAGCTCCGTATACGTGTGGATTATTAGTAGCAACGCGGATTGAACAGATTAAGCGGATAAGAAATTATTATCAACAGAGATTTACAACCAGATTACTACTAGGGGTTTTGATCAAATAAAAAGCCGCTTGAATAATTTAAATATTTAGTCAAAAAAAATATATTTTATATAGAATATTTTAATATCTTTGCGGTGAGAAACGTAAAAATTAGCATTTAA
>CAYXQZ010000194.1:0-5751 GCA_964466415.1 uncultured Paludibacter sp. | reverse complement strand
CAAATAACATACAATATGGGATTATTTTCATTTACACAGGAAATTGCTATTGACCTTGGAACGGCCAATACAATTATCATTCACAACGATAAAATTGTAGTGGATGAGCCTTCGGTAGTTGCTCTTGACCGACGTACCGATAAACTTATAGCTATTGGTGAGCGTGCTCGTCAGATGCAAGGAAAAGAAAACGAAGGAATACGCACTGTTCGCCCTCTTCGCGATGGTGTGATTGCAGACTTCTATGCCGCTGAGTTGATGATACGTGGAATGATAAAAATGATACCAACCAAAAATCATCTTTTCTCACCTTCACTCAAAATGGTGGTTTGTATTCCTTCGGGAAGTACTGAGGTTGAAATTCGTGCGGTACGTGACTCGAGTGAACATGCTGGTGGACGCGAAGTTTATATGATTTACGAACCAATGGCTGCTGCTATAGGTATTGGCATAGATGTAGAAGCACCAACAGGCTGTATGATAGTTGATATAGGTGGTGGTACTACCGAAATTGCAGTAATATCACTTGGTGGTATTGTTTCCAACAAATCTATCCGTATTGCTGGCGATGACCTCACATTGGACATTGTAGAATACATGGGTCGTATGCATAATATTAAAGTGGGCGAACGCACTGCCGAGATGATTAAAATCAATGTAGGTGCTGCTTTAACTGATTTGGAAGATGCTCCTGAAGATTGGATTGTACGCGGTCCAAACCGTATGACAGCTTTACCAATGGAAGTGCCAGTTTCGTATCAAGAAATTGCACATTGCCTCGAAAAATCGATTTCGAAAATTGAAGCTGCTATCTTGAGTGCGTTGGAACAAACACCTCCTGAATTGTATGCAGATATTGTTGAAAAAGGAATTTACCTTGCTGGTGGTGGTGCTTTGCTTCGCGGACTCGATAAACGTTTGACTGATAAGTTGAACATTCAATTCCACATTGCCGATGATCCATTGCGTGCTGTAGCTCGTGGTACTGGTATTGCGTTGAAAAACGTTGATAAATTCTCGTTCCTCATTCGCTAATCCTTAAGAACTTTGAAGCAGGTAGGGATTATGAAACTTTAGTTTTATGATTTTACCTGCTTTTTTTTACAATAGCACTCAAATTTGTAAAATCAAATGCGCAATCTTTTTAATTTTTTGATTCAATACAGTGTCTTGATATTATTCCTAATTTTGGAATTAATATCCATAGGCCTTATTGTAAAGAATCAGGAATATCAAAAAAGCGTTTTCTTATCATCGAGCAATTCTACAGTGGCTTCGATGTACGAAATGAGTAATTCGGTTGTTGAGTTTTTTAAACTAAAGGCTTCCAACGAAACACTCTCCGAAGAGAATACCGCTCTGAAAAACGAAATTATTCAACTTCGTAATAGGCTCGAAACTATAAAACCTATTTCAAAAGATTCCATTCGTTTTCGTATCCCGCCCGAAATGGAATACAAATTTATTTCGGCCAAAGTTATAAATAGTTCTACCAATAAATTGCAAAATTACATTACGCTTAACAAAGGTATACGTGATGGCATAAAAGTAGACATGGGTGTAGTGAGCGATTTGGGTGTAGTTGGTATTGTAAAAACTGTTTCGGATAAATTTGCAGTGGTTATTCCTATTTTGAACGACAAAATCAGAATTAATTGTAAATTTACGAAAAGCAACTACAGTGGACCACTGCAGTGGACAGGTTTTAACTATCAGTTTGCTAGCCTCAACGACATTGCTCGTCACGTAAAATTCGCATTAGGCGACTCTCTTGTAACTAGTGGATTTACAAATACTTTTCCCGAAGGCATTCCTGTTGGTACCATCGACAATTTTAATATTAAGGAAAGTGACCCCTACTACAGCATACGTGTGAAATTAGCAGTTGATTTCCGGACACTTTCGCATGTAAAAGTAATTGATTACAAAAATTATCGTGAACAACGTTACTTAGAACAAGTTGCAACAGAAAAATAAGTATGCTTACTGTAATTCAAAACATAATATTATTCATTGTACTAATACTTGCCCAAGTACTGGTACTTAACAACATACAATTTCTTGGATTTGTAAATCCCTATCTTTACGTTCTTTTTATTATATCGCTGCCTGTAAGTTTGCCTCGCTGGCTTACACTTATTTTGGCATTTGCAATGGGCATTTTAATCGATGTTTTTTCGAATACGTTAGGTATGCATGCCGCAGCTGCCGTACTGATTGCATACGCTCGGAGTTTTATAATTAAACTCTTTACATCTATCGACGAAGGAAATAACCCAACACCTTCCTTTCACACATTTGGTGTTGGATCCTACATAAAATATATATTTGTGATGGTGTTTTTGCATCATGCCACATTGTTTTACCTCGAAGCATTTTCGTTTTCTCATTTTTGGTTGATACTTTTTAAAACTTTATTAAGTTCAACAATTACAATTTTAATTATCCTCGGATTAAAATCGATGAGTAGGAGATGATAAACGATTCACTACAAAGCAGGCAAAGAGTGATTGCTACTATTATTACAGTAGTGATAGTGATTTACATTCTGAGGTTATTTTCCATACAAATTTTACAAAGCAGATACAAAGAGGGCGCCGACAGTAATGCTTTTTTGAAAAAAACTCTTTTCCCTCCACGTGGACTTATTTACGACCGAAATGGTGTACTTTTAGTTTACAATAAGCCCGCTTATGATATAACACTTATTATACGCGAAATTCATAATATTGATACAATTTCACTCTGCAGATCGCTGGATATAAGCAAAGAAGAATTTATCGAAAGAATAAAAAACATCAAAGATCGACGAAAAAACATGGGCTACTCGTCGTACACGCCTCAGATTTTTATGACACAATTGGACATAAAAGATGTTGCTACTTTTCAGCAATCGATGTACAAATACCCTGGCTTTTATATTCAAAACCGTACTTTGCGCGAATATGCTTACCCCAATGCCGCGCATGTATTGGGTAATATTGGTGAAGTAACTCAACGACGAATTGAAAAGGACGATTATTATAAATCAGGCGATTATGCAGGTAGAGATGGCATAGAGTATACATACGAAAAATCGCTACGCGGTATAAAAGGAATGGAAATTTTACTGCGCGATGCCAAAGGACGTATAAAAGGAAAATATGATAATGGGAAAAGTGACATTCCTGCGAGTGCTGGTGAAAATCTAACGCTTACTTTGGACATGAAACTACAAATACTTGCCGAAAAATTAATGACAGGTAAAGTAGGTAGTGTAGTTGCCATTGAGCCCAAAACAGGTGAAATTCTAGCTTTGGTTTCCAATCCAGCGTTCAATCCGTCGATATTGGTGGGTCGTCAGCGTTCGAAAAACTACAACGCTCTACTCAACGACCCCACGAAACCACTTATGAACCGAGCCACACAAGCTCAATATTCACCAGGATCGGCCTTTAAACCTTTGCAAGCCTTGGTTTGCCAACAAATGGATGGTATAAACTCAAACACAAGATTTGCTTGTAGTGGAGAATCTTCGTCACCCATAAAATGTACTCACTCACACGGTTCTCCAGTGGATTTGGAACAAGCAATAGAACAAAGTTGTAATCCTTACTTTTGGCATGCCTTCCGCAGTACGATTGAGAAAGATGGTTACGGCGAAAAAAACTTAATTTTCAGAACCAATTACGACGAGTGGGTTGACAGAATGAAAAGCTTTGGATTGGGCGAAAAATACACCGATGGCGACTTGTACGAACAATCGCGAGGCTATATTCCTACCCAGAAGTTTTACAATAAAGTATACAAAGCCGAAACAGGCTGGCGTGCTATAACCATTCGTTCGAATTCTATTGGCCAAGGCGAAGTATTGGTAACTCCTTTACAATTAGCTAATTCGATGGCTGCTGTTGCTAACAATGGCTATTACATCACCCCACATTTACACAAATCGGACACCATGCTGTCCAAAATACATCGTGTAAAAGTGGACCAAAAGTATTTTCCTATTGTATTCGAAGGTATGTCGCGTGTATTTGAATCGGGTACAGCACGTTTATCGCAATTGGACAGTGTACAGATGTGTGGTAAAACAGGTACAGTTCAAAATCCACATGGCAAAGATCACTCGCTTTTTGTTGGATTTGCACCACGCGAAAATCCAAAAATTGCAGTAGCCATTGTAGTTGAAAATGCTGGTTTTGGATCAACTTACGCTGCACCAATTTTCAGTTTAATGGCCGAGCTCTACTTAAAAGGTAAAATTACACGAACAGAATTAGAAGAACGAGTAACCAAAATTGTAACAAATGCCAATGTCAAAGAACGTTAGTATGAAATATGCCTTGGACTGGACTACGGTGGCTTACTTCGTAATTCTGGTTTTAATGGGTTGGGTCAGTATTTATGGCGCAAGCTACAATTTCGATCAATCGGGTATTTTGGATTGGAATCAGCGTGCCGGAAAACAATTTGTATGGATACTCACTGCCTTTGGCATTGGGGGTATGCTGTTACTCGTCGATTACAAAATGTATAACTTCTTTGCTTATTTTATTTATGCAGCCACAATAGCATTACTCATTTTGACCATTTTCGTAGCTCCCGATATAAAAGGTTCCCGATCGTGGTTAGTAATTGGCCCTGTGAGCTTTCAACCTGCCGAACTTGCCAAAATGGCCACATCACTTGCTTTGGCTCGCTTTATGAGTTCGTATAATTACAAAATTAAAAATTGGAAGGATATTATTCCTCTCGGAATGTTTATTTTCTTGCCTTTTATTCTTATTATATTACAAAAAGAAACGGGTTCGGCATTGGTATTTGTAGCACTTTTACTTATGCTTTACCGCGAAGGAATGAATGGTATTGTACTACTATTGATAGTGTTAGCTATTATATTATTTGTTGTAGTTATTCGGTTTAGCATGGCAACAATTGGTGTAGATCAAGGCACAGTAGGTTTTATTGCTGCCATGCTCCTTATACTTGCACTTCAGTTGGGATATGCGTTTTTCCTAGCTCGACAACGCAAAGAAACAGGCTATTCGCTTATTGGAATTGCTGTAATGACAATATTTACACTGATTATTAACCAATGGTATAATGTTAATTTTAATTATGCTAGTATTGTAATTGTGATACTCACTACCTTCTATTGGCTCTTTAATGGCATTTTGAATAGAAACAAACAAATATGGATGGTAGCTGCTATTTCAATTGGCTCAGTTTTTTTCTGTTATTCGTCGGATTATCTATTCGAAAAAGTATTAGAACCGCATCAACAGGTGCGTATTAAAGTACTACTCAATATGGAGGACGACCTTTCGGGGGCAGGCTACAATGTAAATCAATCGAAAATTGCCATTGGCTCAGGTGGTTTCTTTGGTAAAGGTTTTTTAAATGGCACTCAAACCAAACTCAAATACGTGCCTGAGCAGGATACTGATTTTATTTTTTGCACTGTGGGCGAGGAACATGGCTTTTGGGGTTCAACGCTTGTATTGTTTATCTATTGGCTGTTGCTAATGCGTATTTTGCGTATTGCCGAACGACAGCGTGAATCATTCAACCGAATTTATGCCTATTGCGTAGCAAGCATATTTTTCTTTCACTTAATGATTAATGTAGGCATGGTACTTGGAATTATGCCCGTAATTGGTATTCCTCTTCCATTTTTCAGCTATGGTGGTTCGTCGCTTTGGGGTTTTACAATTATGCTATTTATATTGCTTAGACTGGATGCTTCACGTTTGGAACGACTTAGATAAG
>CAYXQZ010000193.1:1849-5841 GCA_964466415.1 uncultured Paludibacter sp. | reverse complement strand
AGCGACAAATATTGCCCATACAAACGAAAAGGATGGATTTTGGAGACATTTATTTGATGTGATGATGCATAATTAATTTTGCCCCAAGCCCCTAAAGGGGATGTGAATTTGTACCGAATGGTCTTTTTTTAAGCCCCTTTAGGGGTTTGGGGCAGATTCTCAAACTCTTATATTGAAAGAATTTGTAAAACTCCTAACAAGTTCTGATTAACCGGTTTATCGTCTTTTATGGCTTTGGTAAATGGTACATGCACAATTTCGTTGTTTACAATACCAATCATAATGCTTCGTTGTTCGTCGAGCAATGCATCGATAGCAGCTACACCCATGCGGCTGGCAATAATGCGGTCGTAAGCCGAGGGTGAACCTCCGCGCTGTATGTGTCCTAAAATGGTTACACGCACGTCATACTCAGGATGTTCTTTGTGCATACGCTCGGCTAAACCATTGGCGCCTCCTGTAATTTCGCTCTCGGCTACCAGCACAATGCTACTATTTTTCGATTTACGGAAACCATTACCAATAAGCTGTTCCAATTGATCCACTTCGGTTTTGTGTTCAGGTATAATAGCCGCTTCTGCTCCCGAAGCAATGGCACTGTTCAAAGCTAAAAATCCAGCATCACGCCCCATAACTTCGATAAAAAACAAGCGCTCGTGCGACGAAGCAGTATCACGGATTTTATCCACCGCTTCTACAATTGTATTCATGGCTGTGTCGTAACCTATGGTTGCATCTGTGCCGTACAAATCATTGTCAATTGTGCCCGGAAGTCCGATAATTGGTACGTTAAATTCCTGTGCAAAAATGCGTGCTCCCGTAAAAGTTCCATCGCCACCAATCACCACCAACGCATCAATTTCTTCTTTTTTCATGTTTTCGTAGGCCTGCTTACGACCCTCGGGAGTACGAAATTCCTGACAACGAGCACTTTTCAAAATGGTGCCTCCTTGCTGAATAATATTACTTACATTTTGTGTCTGAAATTCTACAATTTCGCCTGTTATTAACCCTTTATATCCTCTGTAAATTGCTTTAACTCGTATGCCATTAAATATAGCAGCACGTGTTACCGAACGAATGGCTGCATTCATGCCGGGTGCGTCACCTCCCGAAGTTAGTAACCCAATACATTTAATTCCGTATTCCATTTCCGTATAATTTTGTTTTTAACTAATACCCAATATTAATTGACTTTCGGGTCCCATGTTAAACAGCAAATCGATGCAGCTTAAATTAGGGCAAAATCCGAATTTTTGTTCAAATACCTGATAATAAGGCTTCGACTGTTGAAGTGATTCTTTCTTAGGATGTATTAGATTGCGGTAATCAGTTCTGTTTTCTTGTTGAGATAAATAATTATCAGTTAGTGTAATATCTTTCTCAATTTCAAATAATTCCATCATTTTTTGTTGAATTTCAAAATTAAAATCCCACAAAAAACTCCATTTCTTTTCGTAAAACGGATGTAAATCATCGCTGTAATATTCAAAAAAAGCACTCGAATTGTATGCCGACTCAATAGCGCGCCAATGGTTAGCTTGCCAATTGTCGTGTTCCGAAATACGGATATCACGTATCAACATTTTTCCTGTTTTTTCTACAGGAATACTCAAGTCCATTACGCCATTGGCACTGAGTATCTTACAACGATTCCGATAACTTTGCTTTTCGTAATATTCGTATTGTTCTAATATAACTTCAGGTGAATTATTGATAACAAAATAATACTCCACCGGAGCCAAATAGGCTGTTGAAAATACTGCCCCTAATTTTTCTCCCAATGGTCGAAAGACCGTTGGTTCCCCTGAAGTGGACTTATTATCTTTCAGCATTTTTAAAGAAACGATTGAAGCGGATTTTTCCATCAAACCAACCTTTATCTTTGTTGAGCGACAGCCAAACCAATACCGGACGACCAACCACATGATCTTCGGGTACAAAGCCCCAATAACGCGAATCGGCTGATTTGTGGCGGTTATCGCCCATCATCCAATAGTAATCCATTTTGAATTGATAGCCCGTTGTTTCTTTGCCGTTAATATAAAATTTGCCATTTTTCACTTCCAAGGTATTGTTTTCGTAAACACGAATTATACGTTCGTAAATTGGAAAATTATAAGCATTTAATTTTAAAATTTCTCCTTTTTTAGGAATATAAATTGGCCCGTAATTATCTCTTGTCCATGACTTTGTATCGCCAAGTGGGAAAACTTCGCCTACCTGCGATTCTTCAATTTTAATTTTCAAAACTCCCGGTGTTTTCGAAATTACATTGTAAACCTCTTTCGTCATAGGGAAATGATACAGTGGATATTGTGGGTCGAAACCGAGCGATTTTATGCCTTCAGCATATTGCATATTGTCAATCATCATGCGGTCTTCCATGCTTATTTCGAGTTCATCCATCACTTTATTTAGCGGCGTTCCATCTGTTTGTACGAAGTAATTAAACTGTAATCCAGGAATTTCTTCTTGCTTTTGACCGTTAATATACATTTGATTATTTTTAATCTCAATGCGGTCGCCAGGTATTCCTACGCATCGTTTTACATAATTCTCGCGGCGGTCAACAGGGCGATATACCAATTCGCCGTATTTCTGTTTGTTCGAGCGCACCACTTCACGTCCGGCAGCCATGCATTCGTCAATTGTAAATTTTTTATCAGGCTGGGCATAACTTAATTGCGAAAGTCCTTCCATATAGCAACTAATGTAATAATCCGGGTTCTGTATATTCACAGCCACAGTGTCGCCCGTTGGGAAGTTAAAAACCACTATATCATTGCGTTCGATGGTGTCAAAACCTTTTAAACGTTTGTAATCCCAATGTGGTTTTTCGATATACGATTTGGTGTTGATAATTGGGAAAGTGTGTTGTACCAATGGAAACGAAAGTGGTGTGTTTGGCACGCGCGGACCGAAACTTGCTTTGCTCACAAACAGAAAATCGCCAACCAGTAGCGTCTTTTCCAACGACGAAGTAGGAATCTGATAATTCTGGAAAACGTACGTATTTATAAAATAAACAGCCACCAATGCAAAAACAATGGCATCTACCCAACCCATTACGGCCAGAAAAGCTTTATTTTCTGATTTTTTCCACCAAGTCCAAGGAATATAGCGAGTTATAAATGCATCGAATACTACCGGAAGTCCAACCAACCACCAATAGTTACCTACCCAAGCAATAAAAAGAATATAAATTATGCACCAAAAAATGGCTTTTATCCATTGTTTACGTGGTTGATCAAAACGCGATTCTTGTTGTTCGTTTGTCATATTTTTTTTGTTTAATATCAAAATTTCATTAAATCCTGCATTCCTAATAATCCTTTTTTGCCAGCAGTGAACTCAGCTGCAATTACAGCACCCAACGCCAGACTTTCGCGGTTTTTCAGTTCGTGATGGATTTCGATAAAATCGACATCCGACTCGTAGCGAATGGTGTGAATGCCTGGAACCATTCCTTCGCGAACAGCTTTTATGGCTAAATCGGTTGGTTCGGTTTCTGCGTCCAATTTCCAAGATGTTTTGCGGTCTAAATTTTCTAAAATGCCTTCGGCCAATGTAATAGCAGTTCCACTTGGAGCGTCCAATTTTTGAGTGTGATGTACTTCAGTCATCGATACATTGTATGCCGGAAATGAATTCATAATTTTGGCTAAATATTTATTGACAGCTGCAAAAATATTCACTCCTAAACTGTAATTCGAAGCCCAAAATAATGTATATCCTTTTTCTTCAATTTCCTTTTTTAAATGTGGTAAATGTTCGCTCCAGCCAGTTGTGCCGCAAACCACCGGAACTCCAGCTTTAAACGACGAACGGATATTAGAAACTGCCACATGTGGTGCGGTAAATTCAATTGCTACATCAGCACTTTTAAACGCCTCTGAATCAAAATCCTCAATATTTTCAATATCAATAATCGACACAATTTCGTGTCCGCGTTCAATGGCAATACGTTCTATCGTTTTGCCCATTTTTCC
>CAYXQZ010000193.1:0-1749 GCA_964466415.1 uncultured Paludibacter sp. | reverse complement strand
CCCAATAATTCAATTTCGTGTCCGTGAGCCAATAATCGTTCGGCGGCTTTATAAGCATATCGCTCTGGGTTATTGCTTGCTCCAATTATTAATGTTTTCATATTTTTTGTCTTATTGTCTAAAGTCTAATGTCAAAAGTCTTGAGTATAAAGTCTTTTGACCTTTGACATTAGATTTTGGTCTTTTAAAACTGCAACCAATCCAACGTTTCAAAAATTTCTTCCTTCGTCGCAGTTTGATTTATTTTTATTTCGCCAATGCCCGAAAGCAGGGTGAAGTTTATTTCTTTCGATTCGTTTTTCTTATCGTGTGTCATGTAATCGAAAAGAGCTTCGTAATCGCTACAATCAAACACATAACTTCCGTAATATTCTTTTGCTAAGTTCTTTATTTCTAACAAAATATTTTTTGGAAAATCCAATTTTACATACGATAAATACAACTCACACATCATACCCCACATTACCGCATAACCGTGTAACACGGGCTTTTTTGTTTTATACGAATGACTCTCGAAAGCATGGCCAAATGTATGCCCCAAATTGAGTGCCTTGCGGATGTTTGCTTCGAAAGGGTCAGCTTCTACAATACGCTCTTTAATTCTGAAACTATTTATCAGTAATGGTTTCAGTTCCAGTAAATCAAATTTTTCGAGGTCGTAACCAATTACTTTTTTAAGTTCTTCGGGCGTATCAATCAGTGCATGCTTCAGCATTTCTGCATAGCCCGAAATTAGATTCTTATGATCGAGTGTTCGGAAGAAATCAATATTTATAAGTACTTCCTTAGCAGGAGCAAAAACGCCAATTTCGTTTTTTAAGCCCATAAAATTAATACCTGTTTTACCGCCTGTAGCCGCATCCACGGCACCAAGTAAAGTTGTAGAAACATTAATATAAGGTATACCACGCTTAAATGTCGATGCAGTAAATCCTCCAATATCGGTAATCATGCCACCTCCCACGTTAATCATCAGCGATTTACGAGTTGCGCCATTTTCGCTCAGGTATTTCCAAATTTCTACTGCCGAATCGATATGTTTGTTTTCGTCGCCACTCGGAATATTAATGAGATGACAATTTGTAAGTTTTGTTGATTTCAAAACTTCGGGCAAACAGTATTTTTGAGTATTGTCGTCGGTAAGTACAAAAATATTTTCGGAAGCTACGTTTCCTATAGCTGCATCCAATTCAGTTAAAAAATCATCGCAAATTTTCGTAATCTGTTGACTCATCGTTTTTTCAATTAGCATACAAAGATAGTTTTTTCTTTAAAATTAGATAGCACAAAAATTATTAAACAAGCTTTTTTTTACAATGAATAGTATAAGACACACTTTTATCTTAAAAAATCAAAAATTATTTGGAACACATGAATAAATGTTCATATATTTGTACGAGATTTGAAAAATGGATAAAAAAACAGAAATAGAACGCATGGATGAAGCTGCTTATACATTGAAAGCAATTTCGAATGGCACACGACTTTGTGTAATTTCGCTATTATCGGAAACCGACGAACTAAATGTTTCGCAACTTGGTGAGCAGTTGCAATGTGAGCAATCGCTCCTGTCGCACCACTTAACCGATATGCGTGCCAAAGGAATACTAAATTGCCGTAGAGATGGCAAAAACTGCTATTATTCACTTAAGAACAAACAAATAGTGCAGATTATTAGTTGCATTAAATCATGCAATTGTGTGTAGATTTTTTTTAATACTATAAATGAATATATGAACAGAGTTTCAA
>CAYXQZ010000192.1:0-5866 GCA_964466415.1 uncultured Paludibacter sp. | reverse complement strand
GGATATGAAATTGCAAGAGATTTTGTATTTTTGTGAACTGATAATTACCTTAAAATCAAATTATACTAATGAAATCAAATTTTTTATTGCTACTATTGTTTTTTATATCGATAAATAATTTGAGATCAGAGTCGTCAACTAAACTTACAGGAATACAAATTTCCAGCAATGAGTTTTATGACTACAATACAAACACATGTACTTTTTCAACTCTAATTAGAAATAATGCATTTGATGGAAATTTGACAACAATATTTGCAACTTGTGCTACCACAGGCGGTTGGGTTGGGTTGGATTTGGGTGAGCCTTATATAGTTACAAACCTCTCATATTGTCCACGTTCAGGTCAAGCCAGTAGAATGATTCTTGGCGTTTTTGAAGGAGCTAACAAGCCTGATTTTGGAGATGCAATTCCACTTTATTTAATACCAACTGCTCCCAATCAGAACGTGCTTACTTCGCAAACCATCAATTGCTCTAAAGGATTTAGGTATATTCGGTATATTGGCCCTGAAAGCGCAAAATGCAATGTTTCAGAGATTGAGTTTTATGGTTACAAAGGTATAGGCGACAATACTATTATTCCTAAAACCACCAACTTAGCTTCGGTGATTATACATACAACTGCTGCTCAGGATATTGTTGATAAAGAAACTTATCTGAAAGGTATCGTTTCGGTTATTAACGAGCCTGGCACAAGTATTTACACGGATAGTCTTGAGATAAAAGGGCGAGGAAATGTTAGTTGGAGCTTTCCCAAAAAACCTTACCGCATGAAACTGTTCAATAAAGTCAGTTTATTAGGACTTTCTGCAAAAGAAAAAAATTGGACTCTTATTAATAATTACGGCGATAAAACGCTCATGCGAAATTTGCTAGCTTTTAATATAAGCAAAAATCTGGACATTCCGTATACCCCCGCAGGCGTGCCTGTTGATGTTTTTTTGAATGGCGTATACAAAGGAACATATCAACTTTGCGATCAAATAGAAGTGGCCACAGAGCGTGTTATGGTTGAGAAAATGAAAATTACTGACATTGTAGCTCCTGAAATTACTGGAGGATATTTACTCGAAATGGATGCTTATGCTAGTGATGAATTGGTTTGGTTTGAATCTATTCAAAATAAGATCCCTGTTACCATAAAATATCCCAAAGATGATGAAATTGTTGAAAGTCAGAAGGCATATATTAAATCGCATTTCGAAACTATGGAAAATGCGGTTTATGCAGCTAACTATACCGACAATACCAATGGATTCAGAAAATACATCGACCTCGAAACATTTCTTCGTCATTTTTTGGTTGGCGAAATAAGTGGAAATACCGATACTTATTGGAGTACGTATATGTATAAAAAAAGAGATAATCCAAAATTCTATTTTGGACCTGTTTGGGATTTTGATATTGCATTTGAGAACGATTATAGAACATATCCCATAAATAATTTAACCGATTGGGTTTATGCTACAAAAGGAAGCTCTGCCAATGGAGTAAAAAGTATGATAAATCGGATTTTTTCGGATCCACAGGTTGTTGTTCAGCTCAGAAGCTTGTATGCTACATATCGGAATAATGGAAAACTTAGCGAAGCATCACTACTCCAGGCAGTGGATGAATATGCAGCACGAATTAATCAATCACAAAAACTCAATTTCACTAAATGGAATATCCTTAATAGCAAGGTACACATGAATCCACAAATACTGGGTAGCTATGCAGCCGAAGTGAATAGCCTTAAAACCTTTATAACAAATCGTTTTAAATGGATTGACAACAAGTTGAATTACATTCCATCGGACATTAATTTGAACGCAGTACCCAATATTTTTTGTAGCAGCCAAAACGGAATTTTACAAGTTTTTGGCGTGAACCAAACAATGAATATTCAAATTGTAGATTTAACGGGTAGGATACGATATAGTCGAAATGTGTCTGAAGGAACGACATTTAAATTACAAAATGGAATTTATATTCTACGTGTATATTCTGATAATTTAAGTGTTTTAACCACAAAATGCATGGTGAAATAAACATAAGAAACTGAGTAAAACGTTGGTTTATCAGGAACGAATTTTTATTTCACTAAATATATCTATCAAACACTTTTTTAAAAAAAAGAATCGTATTACCACCCAAAATTTAAATAATTATTTTATCTTTGCACCCGCTAAGGTTTTATTAATTCCAGTACTGCGAGTTAATAAATTAAAAGGGAAACAGGTGTAAATCCTGTACAGTCCCGCTGCTGTAAGCTCTATGTTAATGGTTAATTGTAAACGATTAATTATTAATGAAACGTATTGAACAACACTTTTGCCACTGAACTTTTAGTGAGCAGTTAGCAGTTGTAAGTTATCAGTTTTTTAAACTGCAAACTGCATACTGTAAACTACACACTAATTTTGGGAAGGCGTTCAACTACGGGAGTAAGTCAGAAGACCTGCCAAAGCACAATTCATTTTCAGAAGCTTTCGAGGAAAAAGCGACGAAACATCAGCAGAAATAATCATTTTGCCATTGTTAGGTCAATTTCGGGAGCTATTTGAGCGGTTTATTCATCGTCAAATAGTTTAAAATTGTGTTTATCGTACCATCATTACATCACAAATCGGTTAAAACTTACTTGTTAGCTTTTGCGCTAACTGGTTCTCTGTATGTGTATTCCGCTGATATTGTAGTTGATTCGGTGCGTACTCGCACACTGAATACCTTACAAGTAGAAGCCAAGCAGCAACAAACTACGCGCGCTGCTATGCCAGTTCAAGTTTATTCGCAACGCGAAATAAAATCGCTTAATGCGTTGACTGTAACCGATATTGCTAAATTTTTTTCGGGCGTTTCGGTCAAAGATTATGGAGGTATTGGTGGATTGAAAACGGTATCGGTACGCGGCATGGGTTCCAATTTTACAGGTGTAAATTACGATGGCGTAATGATGAGCGACATACAATCCGGTCAAATTGATTTAGGTCGATTTTCGATTGAGAATGTAAGTGAAGTTACGCTTAGTAATGGTCAGCCCGACGATATATTTAATTCGGCACGTGTTTTTGCATGGGCCAGCGTGTTGAGCATCAAAACCAAGTTTTTAGGGTATAACCAAACTAAGTTGCACGAAGCTAAACTCACGCTTCGTACAGGTTCATTTGGGATGTTGAGCCCTAGCTTTTTTATGGCTAAAAATGCAGGTAAAAAATGGGCATTCAATTTTTCGACAGATATGCTTATGGCTGATGGTACCTATCCTTTTTTACAGTATTATGGCAATAAATTCAACCTGTCCAAAGTATTAAAACGTACCAATAGCGATGTAAAGTCGGCTCGTACCGAAGTAAATTCGGAGTATAGAATAAATTTGAACCAAAAACTATCGCTCAAATTCAATCATTTTATTTCGGAACGAGGATTGCCTGGAAGCGTTACTTTTTACAATACCGATATATCCAATCAACGCCTGAACGACCAATCCTTGTTTGGTCAAATACACTACGAAAACAAAAAATCGAAAAAGCTACAGCATCAATATTTTGCCCGTTACAACCGTTCTTACAATCATTTTTCGGGCAAAGATGCAAATTATCAAGGAGGAATTTTAAACGATGAGTATTTGCAACAAGAATTTTATATGTCCTCGGTTTTAAAAATTCATTTGTTTCAAACCCTGCAACTTGCTGCTGCTACCGATTGGTGGTACAACAATTTGGATAAACAATCGAATATCAATTTCCGAAAATTCGTTTATCCAACTCGCCATACGGGTTTAGCAAATATAGCGCTTAAGCACTTTTCCGAAAAGCTAATGCTAAGTGCCAACTTACTGTACACCCTTACGCGCGAAAATGTGCGGATAGGTCTTGCTGCTCCTGATAGAAATAAACTGTCGCCAACGGTGAGTGCCGCATTCAAACCTTTTGCCGATACTGATTTTCGAATCCGTGCATTTTACAAAAACATTTTCCGTTTGCCCACTTTCAACGATTTGTATTATCAAGAAATTGGCAACACCAATCTGCGTCCCGAAAATGCCCATCAATTTAATGTAGGTTTTACTTTTACCGATAGTAAAATGCCCTTTTTATCCCTATTGGAGCTAACTACCGATGCGTATTACAACCGTATAACCGACAAAATTATTTCCACTCCTCGCGATTTATTTTATTGGAGCATGAAGAATATAGGCTTAGTAGCTATAAAAGGGTTGGATGTAAATTTAAAAGCCAATTCTAAAATTGGAAAGCTTGGCGAAATTCGATTTTTAACGAACTACAGCTATCAAAATGCTAAAGATATAACTCCAAATACCGAAAATTATGGCGAACAAATACCTTACATTCCTCTACATGCTGGTTCAACATCGCTGTCGTATTCGCAGAATTGGTGGGAGCTGGGTTATAATTTTCAGTTTACAGGCGTGCGTTGGGTGGCTCAGCTTACTGATAGCCGAAACAAAATGGAAGCATATACAACACATTCGGTTTATGCCAATTTTAAATACAAAAGCTGGGAGTTGAAAACTGAACTGTTGAATGTGTTTAACACGCAATTTGAGGTAGTGAAATTTTACCCTATGCCGCGCCGAAATTTTAGAATAACAGCAGCATATAATTTTTAATGTGCCAATCGAAGTGAATCGAATAATCCGTTTACCGGATGAGAATAATAATATAATAATCAATTAATTACATTTATGAAAACAAAAAATCTTTTTCGTGTAGCATTAGTAGCTGCTGTGTGTGTATCCTTTTTTAGTTCGTGCGATCCTACCGACGACAACAGCCAAACGCCCGAAATTAGCACAGGTCTTTTTACTCTTAATCAAGGTGGATTTGGAAAAAACAATGCCAGTTTAACCTATTACGATTTTGCTAATGGTTTTGCATCTAATTATGTGTTCGAGGATAAAAATAACCGTGGATTGGGCGATACTGGACAAGATATGATTAAATATGGTTCAAAAATCTACATTGCTATGTACAAATCGAGTTTAATTGAAGTTGTAAATGCAAAAACAGGAGTGAGCATTAAATCAATCCCAATGAAAAATGCACAAGATGCTTCGAGTTCACCGCGTTCGTTGGTAGCACTGAATGGCAAAGTGTATATCTCGTTGTACGACGGACATGTGGCGAAGTTAGATACAGTATCGCTAAGCGTGGAAAAAACCATTGCTGTAGGTCCAAACCCCGAAGGAATTGCCATTGCTAACAATAAACTATATGTTGCCAATAGTGGTGGAATGCAGATGGTAATGGATAGCACCGTTTCGGTTATTGATTTGGTTACATTTACCGAAACAAAAAAAATTAAAGTAAATGTAAATCCAGGCGCACTAAAAGCGGATACTTATGGCGATGTTTATGTAGTTTCGAGTGGCGATTATGGCGCAAAACCCGGCAAGTTTCAACGTATTGAAGCCGGCACCGACAAAGTAAGTGATATAGCAGTGGCTGTTAAAGGCTTTGATATAGTAGGCGATAAGGCTTATATTTATAATTTTGAATACGATGCCAACTGGGCTATAGCCAATAAAACGGTTAAAATTTATGATGTAAAGTCCGAAAAGCTGTTGACCGACAATGTAATTGCCACAACTACCCTCGATAAAACACCTTACGGAATAAATGTTGACCCAGTTAGCAAGAACATTTTTGTTGGTGTTACCGATTACGTAAACAATGGTAAAATGTACTGTTTTGGCGAAGATGGAGTTTTGAAATATACCTTTACAACAGGTGTAAACCCAACCAAAGTAGTATTTATCACCAATAAATAAATTTTCATTTTTTTTCTAAGCAAGCGTAAACTACTACCAACCCTTAAAAACTACCATTTTAGGGCGAGGTAGTAGTTTATTTTTTAATTG
>CAYXQZ010000191.1:0-5919 GCA_964466415.1 uncultured Paludibacter sp. | reverse complement strand
AGGCCGTGGGCGTGAAGTTTCTCCGCATGGAAAACCACGCCGCCATCTATGCGGTTGGCTCGGGCAATTACCAATTCCAATCCCAACTCTAATCCAACAAACCGTCATTCTATGGATGGCAATGGGAAAACAGTATTAGAAAAGGGCGATTTCTTTATTCAAACAAATAATCAGCATTTGTAATGGATAATAAGCCTTCAAATTGGGGTGTTGGAGAGTTACCACCAAGTATGTCAGATAAACAATAATATCAAAACATTTAAAATCTAAACCATGTCAAAATTACAAACCGGATTATTAACGATGCTGTTGTTGGTTTCAACAAGCCATTCATTCACTCAGAGTGAATTAAATTACAATGCCGTTCAAAAGAATTTTGAACAACCAATAGTCACAGCAAAACCGACTTCGTATTGGTGGTGGATCAACAGTTTGGCCGATAAACCGTCCATTACCCGTGACTTGGAGGCTTTTAAGGCCAAAGGTATGGGAGGCGTAACGTTGATATGCTCTAGTAATTGGGGCAGTCCAAATCTTCCTGTTCGAGGACCTGAGTTTCTATCGTACGAATGGCGGGAATTATACAGACATTCCATTAAGGAAGCTGCCCGTTTAAACCTGGAAGTTGGGGTGAATTTCTGTGCCAGTGGCTGGACGATGGGTGGACCGTGGATTACACCCGAAATGAATGGTCGATGGTTTGTGCAGTCGGAAACAAAAGTACAGGGACCATTAAAATTTACAGGAAAATTACCATTGCCTGATCCCCGAAGTGGTTATAAACCTCCCTACCAATTAAATGTAAAACGTAGCATGAAATGGCCTAAGGAGAAGATGGATTACCGCGACAATGCTGTAGTTGCTTTTCGCGACATACCAGCTATGATGGATTCTACCCGACTACAATTGCTCGATGCCAAAAGTAATCGCAAAGATGGGTGGTGTCATATTCTGCCGAAAGATTTGATGGAACCTACCATTACCCCTTTGAAGTCGGCAAGTGGAGACAAGCCTATTCCGGTGGCGGAAGTGATTGACTTAACAAGCAAGTTAAGACCTGATGGAAGCTTGGATTGGGATGTACCGGCAGGTGAATGGACTATCGTACGTACTGGCCATGTAGCAACGGGAGCACCATTGATGTGTGAATTGCCCGAAATGAAGAAGGGCGCATTGGCGGTGGATTGGCTCAATGCACAATCGGTTGACACCATGTTTAAATACATGGGGGATATTTTAATTGAAGATGCCGGTAAAGAGAATGTAGGTAAAACCTTGAAGTATTTCCATACGGATAGTTACGAAGACGGCTATCCGAACTGGACCGATAAATTATTAAATAAATTCAAAACTTATCGCGGCTACGACCCAACTCCATATCTCCCTGTTTTTACAGGACGAATTGTAGGAAGTGCCGAAATATCTGACCGCTTCTTGTACGATTATCGCAAGACAGCTGCCGATTTATTTGCCGATGAGTCGTTGGGACGTTTAACAGAACTGTCGCACAAGCACGGTATACTTACCGAATCAGAGTCTGCAGGTCCAAGTTGGTCGGGTACAGTTTGCATTGATGCACTGAAAAATTTAGGCAAAGTAGATCGCCCGATGGGTGAGTTCTGGAACGGAAAGCCTTTTATTGATCAGAACGATCAGAATTACGTAACCAAACAAACGGCTTCGGCTGCCCATATTTATGGAAAACGGATTGCCACTGCCGAATCGTTTACCAACACTTCACATTGGGTAGAGACGCCAGAAAAAATGAAACCGGTTGCCGATCGGGCATTTTGCGAAGGAATCAACCGCATTTCCTTTAGTACCCAGACACTTCAACGTCCACAGGATGGAATGCCTGGCTACGAGTTCGGTGCCGGAACTCATTTCAATCCCAATGTAACCTGGTGGAATCAGACTGCCGGTTCATGGATTAATTACCTGAGTCGCTGTTCGTCGGTACTGCAAAGTGGACTTTTTGTAGGTGACGTATTGTTTTACAATGGCGATTGGGCACCGAATGTTGTAGCTGGAAAACACGTAGACCCTTCACTTGGGAAAGGATACGATTACGATGTGTGTAATGCAGAAGTTTTATTAACCCGTCTTTCTGTCAAAAATGGACGAATTACATTGCCTGACGGTATGAGTTACGCTGTATTGTCGTTGCCCGAAAAGGATTTCATGCCTGTGGAGGTGATTCAAAAGCTAAAATACTTGGTAGAAGCGGGTGCTACAGTAATTGGTACACGTCCTACCCATGATCCGGGATTAAGAAATTATCCACATTGTGATCTGGAGGTTCAATCAATTGCAAGTCAATTATGGGGAGCCATTGATGGTAAATCTATCACCGAAAATAAATTTGGAAAAGGGAGGGTGATTTTCGGTAAAACAATACGTGAGGTCTTGTTGTCAAATGAGATTTATCCCGACTTTGAAGTGGCTGATCAGAATCTTGACCTTTTTCCTGCTTATCCACATATCGAAACCGAAGAAATTCTAAAAGGACAGTTTACCGTATTCAAAAAAGAGTATTATCTACCCGAAGATGCCCCAGTAAGTTACGATAGCAAATCAACTTTTATCGATTTTATTCACCGAACCACTCCAGAGGCAGAGGTCTATTTTTTAGCCAACCGTAAGAATAAAAAAGAGGTCATTAATGCCATGTTCAGGGTAACGGGTCGTAAACCGGAACTGTGGAACCCTGTGACAGGTGAAAAGCTCAATCTTCCGGAATGGAAAGAGGAAAACGGAAGAACGATTATCCCATTGGTGTTCAATGAATACGATGCATACTTCGTAGCATTCCCCATTCAAAAATCGAAAGAGCTAGTGGTTCGGAGTAAAAACTTTGAAACGCCACAAACAGTAATAGAGATCACCGGTGGTTGGGAGGTACAGTTTGATAAAGAGTGGTTCTATCCGCTAACGGGTCTTACAAAAGAGCAGTCGGAAGGCAAAGTTCATTTCGATAATTTACAAGATTGGACCCAGTTTACAGATGAGGCTATTAAGTACTACAGTGGAACGGCGGTATACAGCAAAATTTTTCAGATGAAAAATGATGTTGCAACAGTAAGCCCACTCTATTTAGACCTTGGTCAAGTGAGTATTTCTGCTAAAGTTGTGCTGAATGGAAAAGAGTTGGGGGTGGTTTGGCGCAAACCGTTTCGTGTCGACATTTCAAAAGCTGTAAAAAAAGGGTACAATGAACTTAGAGTAGAAGTCGTAAATCTATGGCCCAATAGACTAATCGGAGATGAAAAACTACCTGAGGATCAAAAGAAAACAAGAACAAATATACGGGTACATAAAGCCAATGCTACGCTCTTTTCTTCTGGTTTAGTGGGACCTGTAACCATCAAAAAAATAAAAAATCAAAAAGTCATTTTACGAACGCTGTAAAAGCAAAAGAGATGGAAGTTTTACAAATCTAAAAATAATCAATGCTAATAATCATTTAAAATAATTTACACAACCTTAAGGGGATTCATATGAAAAAAACATTTTTGTTTTTAAACTTTTTTCTTCTGTCTTTGACTATTCTGACAGCACAACCTAAGACATTTTCAAATCCAATTATTCCGGGCTTTCATCCCGATCCTTCGATATGCCGAGTAGGCAATGATTATTATTTGGTTACTTCGTCATTCGAATGGTATCCTGGACTTCCGATTTATCACAGTACGGATTTAATGAACTGGGAACAAATTGGCTATGTGCTCAATCGCCCATCGCAATTGCAAATGAAAGATGGATTGACAAATTCAGCTGGCTTATGGGCACCAACCATTCGTTATCATCAAGGTAAATTCTATGTAATAAATACGGCACAACAGGCTGGAGGAAATTTTTATGTAAGTTCTGAAAAGCCTGAAGGACCCTATTCAGAGCCCACATTCCTCACTGATGCACCAGGAATTGATCCTTCATTGTTTTTTGATGATGACGGAACTTGTTGGTACACAGGCTCAATAAATGATACTCCCGAAAAAGATAAATATCCGAACGAAGACAAAATTTACCTCCAACAACTAGATTTAACACAAGGTAAATTGGTTGGTAAACGATATATTCTTACAACTGGCCTTGCCAGCAATTCACCTTATGCGGAAGCTCCACATATTTATAAAATTAATGGCAAATATTTTTTAATGGTGGCCGAAGGTGGAACATGGAATAACCATGCCATTACCATGTTTCAATCTGATAAAATCACTGGACCTTATATTCCCGGAATTGCTAATCCAGTGCTATCACATCGTCAGTTAGGGAGTCAAGTGGATATTACAACCATTGGTCATGGCGATTTGGTACAAACTCAAAACGGAGATTGGTGGTGCGTTATGTTGGGTGTTCGTCCTTACAATGGTTTAACAATGCTTGGTCGTGAAACTTTTATCACACCTGTAAGTTTTCAGGATGGATGGCCAGTATTTAATCCGGGAGTTGGCCGTGTATTGATGCAAGAAAAAGTTACCGGACTGCCTTATACACCTGTAAAAAAACCAATAGAAAGAGATGAGTTTGCATCTGACAAATTAGATTTTGTATGGAGTTTTTTACGTACTCCATTCCAAAAATGGTATGAATTAAAAAATGGTCAATTGCAATTAAATCTAAGACCAGAGCGGGTACATGATCTTGTAAATCCATCACTTATTGCACGAAGAATTGAACATATCAACTTTGATGCAGCATTGTCGATGAACTTTGCGTCTAAAAAATCAGGCGATGAGGCAGGAATGATTATTATGCAAAATGGAAAAAACAATTATCGGTTGGTAGTCAAAAAACAATTAAAAAATGATTCAATTATTCTATATAAAACAGAAAAGGAAGTTGAATCCGTTTTATTTGCAGAGCCTTACAAGCTGAAAAATGTTGTTTTCAAGGTGGAAGCTCGTGGGCTGAAATATAAGTTTTATGTAGGTGAAAATGAGTTGAATTGCAAATCATTTGGCAACGAGCAAGATGCATCGATAAATAGCTCGAACAAAGCCGGCGGATTTATTGGACCATTTATTGGCATGTATGCTTCAAGTAATGGAAATCCTTCGAACAATAAAGTTTTATTTGATTGGTTCGAATACAAAGCTATTCCTTAAATGCATTCACTAAACTTGCGGAAAGTTGGCTATCTATTATCTATTAAAGATATAGCCATACTTCCTGCTGACGCAAATTTTTAATTTCGAGTGTTCGGAGTATTTTTTAGGCTATTTCTTTTTTTGAGGTGCTAGGTGAAATTCTAATCTAGCTTGAATTTGCTCGAACCTATTTGATAGAGTACTTCTGTGAAAATGAGTTGTTGTAAAATTTATTTTTCAATAGCAATTTACAAGGATGCAAAAAGGTTAAGAAAAACCGAAAGTTTTGATTCAAAGGTAATAACTATCGGCTTTGAAGCCTCAATTTTGACCTATAAGTCTTACTTTTTACAAACAGCGGACGATTTTGATAGCAATAAAAATGATTTTGCTATCCTGATTTCTCAACAAGCAATACATTTGCAATTCAATATATTAATACTAAAAAAACGAAATTCAATTAATCTTTTAAAAATTATCATCATGAAAACAAAATTCATTACTTTACTTTTTGTTAGCTTTATAGCTATCGCAAACTCGTATGCTGCCAACCGCTATTGGGTGGGTGGTGCGACAGGAACATGGAATTCAACAACGGCATCTTGGAGTGATGTTTCGGGCGGTGCGCCTGGCAGTTTTGTGCCGACTGCCAGCGATATTGCTGTTTTTGAAAGTGGTGCAGCTATAACAGCACTAACTTTAGAATCTGCTGTAAGAGTAAACAGTATTACATTTACAAGTAGAAATGTAACTTTTGCTGGAGCATTTGCAATTACCACTACAAATATGACGCTTGATAATAGTCAGGTGGTGTTTGCAAATGCTG
>CAYXQZ010000190.1:2361-5977 GCA_964466415.1 uncultured Paludibacter sp. | reverse complement strand
AACAGTTTGGAACAAAAATTGTATCTTTGTGCAACAGAAATAAAACAACTATGCAATTTGACCGTTTATTAAAATACTGCCCACATTGTGGTTCCGAAAAATTTGTGCAAAACAACGAGAAATCAAAGAAATGTGATGCTTGTGGTTTTGTATTTTACATGAATGCATCGGCTGCGGTGGCAGCTTTTATAACCGACACTAAAGGCAGATTATTGGTTTGTAGACGTGCCAAAGAACCGGCCAAAGGCACTTTCGACTTGCCTGGTGGATTTGTGGATGGTGACGAAACAGCAGAAGAAGCAGTTGTACGGGAACTAAAAGAAGAACTTGATGCTGAAACAATAACTGTTAATTATGTATTTTCGTTGCCCAACAATTATTTATACAGTGGCTTAACAATTCCTACGTTGGATTTGTTTTTTGAATGCAAATTACAAAATTACGAAAACTTAAAAGCTGCTGATGATGTGGCTGGTTTCGAATATATTTCGATAGAAAATCTAAATCCGGAGTTATTTGGGTTAAACTCCATAAAAAAAGCAATTGACATTTACATAAGAACTAAAACACAACAACATAATGCGTAAATTCATCATTCTAAGTTTATTTTTGTGCTCATTAGCAGCCTATTTACCTGCACAGGAAACACTTATTTACACCAACGACGATGTGCTTTTCAATCAAGGAAAGGAATTATTCAACCAACGAAAATATGCTGCATCGTATCGTAATTTTGAATCGTTTCTGAATAAAACGCCACAAGTAAACGCAGGTCAGGTTCAGGAAGCTGAATTTTATAAAGCAGCCAATGCCTATTATTTAAAACAAAAGGATGCTGCCGAGCAAATGCGCTTGTATTTAACGCGACATCCCTACACTCCGTTTTCCGATTTAGCCAATTTCATGTTGGGATTAATGGATTTTCAGGCAAAAAAATACGCCAATGCATTAAAATACTTCAATATTGTAAACGATAAACGTTTAGGCAAGCATGAACGGGTGGAATACCTTTTTAGCAAGGGATTTGCTAATTTACAGGTTAAAAACTATGGTACTGCATTGGTTATTTTCAAGGAATTGAAACAAATGGATACCCGCTACAATTTGGCTGCCACTTATTACTATGCTTATACCGAATATACACTTGGCAACTATGCAGCAGCAATGCCTGATTTTTTGCTATTAGAAACTAATCCAAAATACAAAAACATTGTTCCATATTATATTATTCAGATTTATTACGCTCAAAAAGAATTTGATAAGCTGAACGAACGTGCCACTCTCTTGCTCAAAAACAACCCGAATAACGCCAACAATGCCGAAATTTACCGCATTATGGGCGAAATAGCTTATAGTAAAAAGGACTTTAACAAAGCCATTTCGGATTTTAAACAATACGAGAAACTAGCACCTCAGGAATTGCGGAACAACATGTATATGCTTGGTTTATCGCTCTATAACACTGGAAATTTTAAAGGAGCTATTCCGTATTTATCCAAAACAACTACCGAAAAAGATGAAATGACCGAAAATGCTTATTTACATATTGGTAATGCTAATATTAAAATTGGCAATAAGGTAAATGCTCGTTTGGCTTTTGAAGCAGCATTGCGTACAAAATTTAACCCAACCGTTCGCGAAGAAGCTATGTTTAATTATGCGCTTACAACTTACGAAACCACCTCGGCATTTGGCGAATCAATTACTGCATTCGAGACTTTTTTAAATGATTTTCCCACTTCGAAATATGTGGATAAAGCACAAGACTACTTAGCCTCGGTATATTTTTCGTCGAAAAACTACGAAACAGCTTATCAATCCATACAAAAAATTAAAAATCCCAATTCGCGAATTTTAGAAGCCAAGCAATATGTTTTATATCAAATTGGTACTGAGGCATTCACACAGCAGAACAACGCTAAAGCCATTGAATATTTTACACTCTCGCTCCAAAGTTCAACCATTGGCAAATACTCGGCCGAGAGTTTATACTGGCGTTCCGAAGCTTATTTTCGCTCTAACCAACCCGATAAAAGCATTGCCGATTTGAATGCATTTTTCGCAAATCAATACGCACGTTCGAGTGTAAATCTGAAAACAGCCAATTACAGCATGGCTTATGCCTATTTTTCGCGTAAAAACTTTGCCGAAGCATTAAATTGGTTTTTGAAATATGCAGATTTAGAAACGAACGATAAAGCTACAACTTACTCGGATGCACTCAACCGTATTGGCGATTGTTATTTTAATGGTCGTAATTTTAGCAAAGCCGAAACCTATTATGCAAAGGCTGCACAAGTAAGTCCTAATACGGGTGATTATGCTTTGTTTCAAAGCGCTTATGTAGCAGGTTTGCAAAAAAATTATACCGCTAAAATTAGTCGCATTGAAAGCTTATTGAGCACTTACCCAAAATCGGAATATGCCGATGAGGCACTTTATGAAATGGGTAGAGCTTATCTTATGCTCGAAAACAATAGCAAAGCCATTGCATCGTTTAAACAATTATTTAGCAATTATCCGTCATCGGCTTCGGCTCGCAAAGGAGCACTCGAAATAGGGTTGATTTATTTCAACGATAATAATTTTGATGAAGCTATAACAGCTTACAAAAAAGTAATTACATTCTACCCTAGTTCCGAAGAAGCTCAAACTGCACTTGAAAGTTTGGAAGCTGTTTATATTGAGAAAAACGATGTTGCTACGTATTTGGCTTATACCAAAACACTTGGCATGAAAATTTCGAACACCTCGGCTGGTCGTGAGGATTCAATTTCGTATATTGCTGCCGAAAAACAATACATGAATGCTAACTACACTCAAGCCATTACAGGTTTCAAATCGTATTTGAGCAATTATTGTGCAGGCGGACGCTATTGTACAAATGCACAATACTATATAGCCGACAGTTATTATCGTATCAACGAAAAAGAAAATGCATTAACAGCTTACAAAGCGCTAACACTCATTTCGAGCAACCAATATATTCAGGAGGCCTACACGCGATGTGCCGAAATTACTTACGACAAAAAAGATTACGCAGCTTCGTTACAATATTTCAAGCAATTACAAATGGTAGCACAATCAACCGAAAAACGCAATGTAGCTCGTTTAGGGGTATTGAGATGTAGTTATTTCCTCAACGACCACCAAACGACAGTTAATATTGCTGCCGAAATTATTGCCGATGCCAAATCGGATGCTGCTGTAAAAGCTGAAGCCCGATACAATAGAGCCAAAGCATATATTGCACAAAATCAAACCAGTATGGCTACAGCCGATTTAAAAATGCTTGCTACTGATACCCGTACTGAGAATGGAGCCGAATCAAAATTCTTATTGGCAAACTTGTATTTTGAACAAAACAATTTGAAAGATGCCGAAACAGAAATTATGGATTTTGCCAAAAAGAATACACCTCACCAATTTTGGTTGGCACGTAGTTTTGTGCTTCTAGCTGATATTTACATCAAGCAAAACAATGATTTTCAGGCGAAACAATACTTATTGAGTTTGCAAAAAAATTATACTACTGCCGACGAAATTCAGGGTATGATTACCGAACGACTTAATGGCATAGCAACACGCGAAAGTCAAACAACTGTGAATTGATGAG
>CAYXQZ010000190.1:0-2261 GCA_964466415.1 uncultured Paludibacter sp. | reverse complement strand
CAATATAATAGCTGCATTTACTTTGTTAACAATTTCGGTTACAGCACAAAATGTAGACCGAAATGTAACAGTGGAACGTGAATATAAACCCATCATTCAGGATGCTGGAAAAATTACTTCTGTCCCTGCCGTTACCGAAGCAAATGTGCAAAAGACAGCGGCAAGTTATACCGACATCAATTTACCCATTCAAGTGGGGCAAAGTATTCAAACGCTTAGTGCTGCCGAACTCGAATTGGAGAAAAAAACAAATCCCGCTTCGGCCTATATCCGCATTGGGGCAGGTAATTATTATAACAACATGTTCGATTTTGCATTGCCCGTAATTAAACGTGGCGATATGAGACTCGACCTAAAAGTCAATCACTTAGCCACTTTTGGCGACAAAACACATTCTACTTCTAATGGTTCCATTATTTTTAATAATTACTATAAAAAAATGGAATTACTCGCTGGTGTAAATGCTGGTTATGAGTATTTTAATTATTATGGAAAAAACTTCAATTTATTAGGCGATATAGCCGACTTAACAAAACTAATAACTACACCCACAACACTTTATACCGAACAAAATTTAGTTCGTATCAGTCGCAACCCAAAAATTGAAAAATTACAAGAATTGATTGACGCCCCACTCAACGATGGTTTATGGCGTTTCAATGCCTATTTGGGCGCACGCTCAGCACCTGCCAAAACAGGATTACGTTACGATGCAGTTGTAAATTACAATAAATTTAACTCCCGCATTGGACTTACCGAAGATATTATTCATACCAAAGCTGGTTTTAATAATATAAATGGCAAAAACCGAATTGGTGTGGACGTAGAGCTCCAGAATATGTACTACAGCACCGATTTATCAATCGATTCAATAAATGTATGGGATTCTTATTCGGTATTTAGCATGAATCCGTATTATAGTTTTGAGCGCGACAATTGGAATGTACGCCTGGGTGTAAAAACCTCCTTTTCGTTTATTCATGGCCGTCCGTTTAGTCCTTCGCCTGATATTTTTGCCGAATGGAAAGCTATCCCAACTTGGCTTGCCTTTTATGGCGGTGTAGGTGGCGGTTATAAGGTAAATACACTTGATGCGAGCATGACCGAAAATCGATTCTTATTTTCAGACCTCCGTATTCAAGACACTTACACTCCTGTAAATGCCTATTTTGGAATAAAAATAAAACCAGTTTATAATTTATTATTGGACGCATACGTAAGCTATAAATACATTGACAATCAATACTTTTTTATAAACAAAGATTATGCAACTACGGCTTTTGCACCATCAAATCCCGAAGAAAGAACCATTTACACCAATAGATTTAATGTAATTTACTCCAACGCTTCACTAGTAAATGTAGGCTTTAGAGCCAATTACAATATACGCAACAGTTTAAACGTTCAACTCAAAGGCGTATATAATGGTTGGAAAACTTTTGAGATAACTGAAGCATGGCAAAAACCAAAATTTGAGGCTGACCTAACAAGTGAAGTGCGTGTTTCGCGCAATCTGAATTTGAATGGAAGTATTTTTTTGAAAGGAGCGCGTCATGCTAAATTAGGCGATTTTGTGATGAACATGAAACCAGTAACCGATGTCAATATTGGCGCATCGTACTCCTACTTAAATTGGTTCACACTGTTTGGAAAAGTAAACAACCTATTAAACTCACGTTACGAAGAGTTTTATGGCTACGAAGTGCAAGGCTTAAATGTAATGGTTGGTGCCGCATTTTCGTTTTAAAAAAGCTTCAATTGTTCTGACTACCATCAAAAATAATTAAAATCATGTTGCACAACATAAAATTTTATGTTGTGCAACTTTATTTTCTAATCTATCTTTGCACCGAAATCAGCATAGTTCAGCATAGTGACTTAAATCAATAAAGCCAATCGCATGGAACACATAAATCAACAAAATAGGATACGATACTGCCAAACACTTGATTTAAAGAACGATGACCATCTAATTGAAGAATACAAGTATTGGCATAAATCCGAAAACATTTGGCCTGAAATACCAAGAGGCATACGCGAAGTTGGGATTTTGGATATGGAGATTTATATTTTTGGTAATCGCTTGTTTATGATAATTGAAACAGCCGCTGATTTTGATTGGGACGCATCGTTTACTGATTTGGCCGACAAAGAGCGACAAAAAGAATGGGAAGCTTTTGTTTCCAAATTTCAAGTATCGGCCGAGGATGCCAGTTCAAGCGACAAGTGGCAATTGATGGAACGAATTTTTAAATTGTAAA
>CAYXQZ010000189.1:0-6025 GCA_964466415.1 uncultured Paludibacter sp. | reverse complement strand
CAAAGTAATCCACGTATTGTCAGAATTACCGGACTTCAAAAAGGAACAACTGAACTTAAAATAACGAATGAGGAAACCTCGGAAGTGAAAACCGTAAATGTTACTGTTGGGTAAAAAATCCTTGCTGTCCGTAGTGATTTATCAATGCTGTATTGCTTTTCGAAGCGTCTATTCGCTTCGTCCGGTGGAAAGCAGGCCTCTGGCTGGCATATTAAAAATATATTATTTAAAGCGGAGCTTAAATTTCCACCAATCGTAGTGAAGACAGGATTAGCGTCCGTTGGGAAGTTATAGATGCTGGGAGTGGGGATAAATAGCAAACAATTATACTTTAAATTTAGAATGGCACGAAACTGCTGAATTTGATGAAAAAATTGACATTTACAATTTTCTTTATTGGGACAATTGGGTTCTTCCTGAATTGCTCGATGGCGACAACAAGTCCTACAAATAAAAGTGAATCTGTTTCTTCTGTCAATACCAACCCCAGCTGCCCGTAGTCTAAAATCTGGCGCTGGGCTTGGCGAAGTCTCTTTGACTTCGTCGGGCTAAAAGGAAAGCTCTAGCTTTCCATATTTAAAACAAATATAATTTTTAAAGCGGTCCCGAATTCTATGGTTAATCCAAATTATTTTAGTTAAAAATTAGTTACTTCTGTTGTTTTTATTTCTGTTTTTGTGCACAAAGCTAAATTACGAAAATAACATTTTCAAGACCAAGCCTACGGTGATTGAAAAAATCTCCACACTCACTTCGTTCGGTAGTATTTTTTCAATCAGTCTTGCTCATGTTATTTTCTTCATTTTATGTAAGTTTACAAAATCAGAAACAAAGAAAAATTATATTTAGGCCGCATTCGTTTTCAGTGGATTTGAATAATTTAAATCGTATTCTTTTCCTGTCCTTACAACTGCAAAGACCCTATGTACCAGTTTGTTTTTCACATTATTTAAAATCAACCAATCGTTTTTACCCTCTGCTTTTTTACGCAAGTAATACTCTCTCATTTGGGGATCGAACCTAATACTGTTTCGTGCCGCAAGCGTAAGACTCGTTTTTATTGCTTTGTTAGCCAGCTTACTGACTCGTGTTTTACCTCTTACACTGGTGCCTGATTTATGTTTGAATGGCACCACACCTGCATAACAACCAAATTTCCTGGGATCATTAAACAATGTGAAATTTCCTGTTGCAACTATTATCAATACTGAATTTACCAAGCCAATCCCTTTTATTGAAGTCATTAGTTTATAATTAACACTCAAAACAGAATCCTGCTTTATTACAGCTTTAATTCTTTTCTCACAGGCTAAGATTTTTTTATCAAAATCTTTGATTTGATCTTTACTTTCTTGACATATAAACTTACTTGTGTCATTTTTGCGAACTCGAATAAGTTCTCCACTTGCTGTACTTAGCATCTTGCGTATCTCAACCAATCTATTTCGATAAGCAAGTAAATCTTTAATTTCAACAATAGTCTCTGAAACTGGCTGAAAAGCAATAAATTTATCCACATGCCGACAGGAATATAACGCTATTGCCTGAGCATCCAGCTTATCTGTTTTCTCTCGCTTAATACCTAAAGAAAGCTTTATATCCAACCCTGAAGTTAACCATATATCATAGCTTTTTTCAAAAAGTGCTATAGGTAAATTATATGAATAATACCCGGTATGTTCTCCACAAAACAGAAGTGCAGACTTTTTACATACCGTTTGTTCATTTACCCACGCCATGAATGCCTGGTATCCTTCCGGATTATTTTCAAACTCATCATGTGATACAAACTCTTTTGTATCAAGCAAATAAATTGCAGCATCGAATTTTAATTTCGAAAAATCAATTCCAATAAAAACTTTTTTCATACTTTTGTAAAAATTTGTTTTGCTTGGAATTAACCAATGGCTCATTGCACTAACACTCTTATTGGTCTTCGTAATACCAGAATTCTATTTGGTGTCTTGTAGCCAGACTGTCAGGGTCTTATTCGGGACTTAAATTATCTTTACAGCTATCGGTAGTTTACCTCTGACAATCGGTTAATTCCTTGCTTTCTTACAACAAAAGTAAAAAATCAACCTCGCTTTTCAAAATTCAATTTCATTCTGCAAACCTAAGAGAAAGCTATCGGGATAATTTCCATCGGCCGTACCTGTCTGCCTTCGGCAAGAGGCTGGAGCTATACGGCCAGCGACTAGTGCGAGGTTTTACGCTACAGACAGCGGGGGCCGCGACTAAGCACCGACTTACCTGAATTTACCGAAGCCGAAAAAGCAATTAAAACAAAGGTTGATAAAATCATGAAAATTCAGGGCGACCGCACCGTGGATTCTATTCACCGCGAACTTGGATTGGTAATGTGGGATTTTGTAGGTATGGGACGCACCAAAGAAGGTTTGGAACATGCGTTGGAACGTATCAAAGAAATTCGCAAAACTTTCTGGACAAAGGTTTATGTTCCGGGACAAAGCGCTGATTTGAATGTTGAATTGGAAAAAGCATTGCGTGTTGCCGACTTTATCGAGATTGGTGATTTAATGGCTCGTGATGCGTTGATGCGTGAAGAGTCGTGTGGAGGTCACTTCCGTGAAGAATACCAAACTCCAGATGGCGAAGCCCTTCGTAACGACGAAGAATTCTCATTTGCATCATGCTGGCAATTCAATGGTGATGGCGAAGAACCAACATTGCTCAAAGAACCACTTGTATATGAATTTGTGAAACGTCAACAACGTAATTATAAAGCGTAACCCCATGGAAAAAAGTATAAATATAACATTAAAAGTTTGGCGTCAGGCCAGTCCAAAAGTAAAAGGCGAATTTGTAAGCTATAAAATGGACAACGTATCGACCGACAGTTCGTTTCTCGAAATGTTGGACGTTTTGAACGAGCGTTTGGTAAAAGAACGCAAAGAACCGATTGCATTCGACCACGATTGTCGCGAAGGAATTTGCGGTATGTGTAGTTTGTACATTAATGGTCATCCCCACGGAAAAGATGGTGAAACAACAACCTGTCAGTTACACATGCGCCGATTCAATAATGGCGAAACCATTACAGTAGAACCATGGCGTTCGGCAGCATTTCCTGTAATCAAAGATTTGATGGTCGACCGTGGTGCTTACGATAAAATTATTCAAGCTGTTGGTTATGTGTCAGTTAACACAGGTGGTGTGCCCGATGGTAATGCCATTCCAATTTCTAAAATTGATGCCGACGAAGCCATGGATGCTGCTTCGTGTATTGGTTGTGGAGCTTGTGCAGCTGCTTGTAAAAACGGTTCGGCTATGTTATTCGTAGCCGCCAAGGTAAGTCAGTTGGCATTGTTGCCTCAAGGTCGCGTTGAAGGTGCAGCCCGTGCGAAAGCCATGGTTGCCAAAATGGACGAACTTGGATTTGGTAACTGTACAAACACAGGCGCCTGCGAAGCCGAATGTCCGAAAGCCATCTCCATTTCGCATATTGCACGTCTGAATCGCGAGTTTTTAAGTGCAAAGTTTAAAGACTAATAATTGGTTGAAACACAATTTGATACTAAAAAGGCTGCCATTGTAAAAAATGACAGCCTTTTTTAATAAATTTATTATTGAAACACACTCTATTTCCTACTTGCTCTTCGACTTCCAAATAAAACTCCCTATAGCCACAATAAATATTAATCCAGTAAGAATAAAAGCCCAGATATTAGCTCTGCGCGATTGTGCTTGGATGACATAATCAGATGGAATCATGCGATAGGCTGTGAGCTTCCATATAAGTGTATCACCTTTCAAAATTGCATTGTTAGGTTGGATAATCTCACCTGGCAGTATTAATTTATAGTTAAAACTTTCTCCAAAGTATTTAATAAATTCTTGATTTCCAAATTCATCTTCATATTTTTCCATAGGGTTATTTTTGCTTTTCCAAAACTGACTAAATACATTTGTTTTAAAATAATCGTCCAATATTTTCTTCATTTTAAAATCCTCTACGTCATTCACTTTCGCATCGAAAATTGTATCTCTTAAACTTTCAAGTTCTTTGATTGATACAGGTTGGTTTTTAATTTGATTGTAGTTGGCTATAAGTACCTTATATTGAGCATTCCAAGTGTTTTGATTAAACCATTTACGGTATTTATCCTCCAGTGCACCTACATAATCTCTTATTTCAACACCATTCAAACCTTGTAAAATATTAGGTTCTCCAGTAAACCAAAACTGTGCTTCATCTTTGGTTAAATAGTTTTCGATAGGGAGTTCGAAATTTGTAACTAATTTTGGATATGTTTCGCTGTAATGATAATAGGTATAAAACCAGCGAAAATTCATGTCTAATTTATGTCTCACCTGCATTTTACTCCACTCTTTTGACTTTTTGAATTTAAATGTTTTATTCAACTCTTTCACCGATTTATACTGTTTTCGGCCATAAGCTATAACATGATCTTTTGATTTTTTACCTTTAACGATTGCATAGCCTGCCGTAATTTTGGCAATTGAGTCATTAAGCGTTTTTGTTAAGGGAAAATCAGTTCTTAAACCTGAATTTTTAAAAGACCAAGCAAATTCCCACGTAGAATCAATATCAGCAGGAAAAGGATTACTTTCTAACGAAATGTCACCAGATAAAAAAGCAGAATCAGCATTTTCAGCAAACTCACGATAACATGATCCATCAGCATTAATCACTGTAAGCATGTCGGTAGGTTCAGTGCATGATGCTGTACATAGAACGACAGTGAAAATCAGAAATTTTACATTTGCATTCATGGTTGTTAATTATGAGTTAGTTGTTTATAGTTCTTTATACGATTGTTCTCAATTGAATTTTGTTGTAAATAGCAATAATAGCTTTCAATCATTTTAATACGTTTTCCTTCAGAAATTTGAATGCAACTTGAATCAATATTCACTTTGAATTCAAGTAGATGAGCGGAATTTTGATTTAAATTGGAAGCTTCAACTTCAGTTTGTTGAAATAAATACAGGCCTAATAGCAATACTGCAGCAGCGCTCGAAATTGTTCGTATCCAAATTAAAAACTGTGGAGTTGTTTTTTTTGATTTTTCAGAAATACCATTTACAATACTACTTGTTAGTACCTCAGCATCAATCAATTCAGGCTTAATTACCCTCAGTTTTCCTAACAATTTATCTAGCTTATCTTCGTTATTATCCATAATTTTCTAATTTTTGTTTAATGCTTTTTCGTGCTAGAAAAAGATTGCTTTTAATCTTATCGGCAGACATTCCAGTTATTTGAATTACCTCATCAATTTCTAATTCCTCTATACATCGCAAAGTAAAAACAATTTTTTGTTTGGGTGTTAATTCGTTTGTAATGGAAAGTATTATAGAACTGAGTTCAGAGTTTAACAGCTTTTTGTCGGCATTTTCGCCTGAAATCAAACTATTAATATGTTCATCTATAGATTCTAACACACATCTACAGTTTAAAGATTTTAACTTGTCAAGGCAAAGATTAGTTGCTATGGCATATAACCAAGTACTGAATTTTTTATCGTTTTGGAAACTCGATAATTTTGTCCACACGCGTATAAAAGTTTCCTGTACAATATCCTTTGCTTCCTCCTCGTTACACAACAACCTGAATGACAATGAATATACCATATATTGATATTCCTCAACAATTTTCCTGAAAGCCTGCTGATCATTTCTTAAGCTCGAAACTATCAAATTGTTTAAGGTTAATTTATCCATTTAGGATCTGATTATGTGTAATTGATTCTATATTAATGATACGACAAAAGGACAGACTAGTCGAAAAAACTTTTTAAAAATTTCAAAATAAACTCATTATTGTTAGTTAATGGTCAACTCCTACAGAGTTGTGCTGCTTTGATTTCTCGATTAACCCCTAGTTCGTTTTACTTCACTTGGGGTTATGCACAAGTCAAGTTCTATGACCTTATATATAATTAGACAATTATGATTTACAATGAAAAATAACTAAAACTAATGCTTCATTTACTTTACAGTTATAGTTTTTAGCTCGTTATTTGCATTAAACACTGGG
>CAYXQZ010000188.1:4457-6028 GCA_964466415.1 uncultured Paludibacter sp. | reverse complement strand
CCATCGGCTATAATCGAAACACCTATCAATGGCTCATTGGTGTCATCAATAACCTGTCCTTTGATTGTAATAACATTCTGAGCAGTACTTACCGATATTGACAAAATGGTAAATGCTATGAACAGAAATAGTTTTGTGAGTTTATTTTTCATTGTATGAACAAATGTTTATTATTGGTTCGTTATAACCAATTATCAGTTTTTTATTATTTTAGTGCGATGAGCTACATTATTATCAACCTTAACAACCACCTGATATATACCAGCCGGCAACTGTGATACGTTTACAATTGATTGATTTTTAATTTGTAACATTATTCTACCTGTAAAATCAACTACCATAACTTCGGTTGGTTTTTCATTCCCTTTTATTTCAAAGTAATTTTTTACTAATGTTGGGGTTACATAAAACCGAAACACATCATTCAATTCGAAGTTAGTTGAAACAATTGGTTCGGTAATAACAAAAGCAGGTTTTTTTGTTGCAGTAACATCTTCATTAGAAGCAAAATAAATTGAAGCAACTTCTTCGCCTTTGAGGTATTCAATTTTCAAATTCAACAGGCCTGTATAACCCGATTTTATTAGCTTTGTAAGGTCAAATAAAACATATCCCGGAATAGATGTCAGGTACGATACGGCTATGGTATCTACTATTTGCACATTGCTCATTGCCGGTACAATATTCCATGTTATTGTCGATTCGTCCCAGTTACCCACGAACGAACTTGCTTTTATAAGTGTGGTTAAATAGGGCACATCGAGGCGCGAAGTTTCATTTATCCATAGCTTAACAAAAGCATTTTGATTTGCTGTTAATGAAATTGCAGGAATATCGAAGGTGTAAAAAAGATCTCTTCGGTAAGTTGCGCTTCCTTTTAATTCTAACTGTACATCCGAGCCATAATTACGAGTTGGTAACGATTTATAGGTTTGTGCATCCTTTTGTGCTGCAATAGTCTGTTTTACAATATGGTTATCAACAACCGATACTTTTGCATCGCCACTCACATCACCGCTTGTTGCAGTGGCATCTTTCATTGATAATAGTTTGTAATATGTTGTACTTTCAGGATTTACGCTGAGTAAATAGGGCGAACTTTCTATTCCCGTTTTTTGATGCACTGTGCTGTTTTCGGTATAAGTTATTTCGTATGGTGGCTGTCCTGTTAATTCAATTGGCAATACTGCACTATCTGCTTTTTTTACCGATGTCCATCCACTCATACTTGCAGTTGGTTTTAACCGTTCGTATTTGTATGTTGATGAAGTATTGGTTCCAATAGTAAGCTTATATTCAATTAATGAAGATGAATTAATGTCAATCGAAAATTCAAATGGATAAGCATTGTCGGTTACTTGCTGCCAAACTCCACCATCTATGGAGTAATCAAGTTTCACGGAAGTATACGTACCTTTGGCAGCTGTTGAGAATACGAATAAGCGAGCCAATGAATCGGATGGGTTTAAAAGCATCGATTTTGAGTTTCCAAGTGGAATGTTTGATTCGTAATACGTGTTCCATTTATTTCGAAGCGTATTTACAGCCAGTCTTTGTTGGAATTTGGTTAC
>CAYXQZ010000188.1:0-4357 GCA_964466415.1 uncultured Paludibacter sp. | reverse complement strand
GTAATGTAATTTAATTGCTCGTTTGCGGTTTGTAAAATATCTTTTGGCATCCAAAGTGTGAGGTTTTCATCTCCGTAGAATTTACCGCCTTTCATATATACTTGGTTTTGCATGTGAACAATATTTTGAACATATTGTCCCGGAAAATCAACCGCTCCCAATGTGCGAGCTGCAACATCGCTTACCAAATAGTCGAACATCAAATTGATTTGTGTCCACACATGGCTGTAATGCATCGATGTACTTGTAAGTTGAGCCAATGTGCGCAAAGGGAAGTTCGGTTTTTCGTAAACGGTTGTTCTATCCGTATTTATATGATAACCAGGGAAGGTGGTATAGCGACCAATAACTGCAGCTTTTCCTAAATCCAACAAAAACGAATCTTTTGTCAGGCTACCAATTCGAAGTAAATAACCTGCAAAGTTTGCCGTAAAAACAGCGCGGTGCTTGCTTGTAGAAGTTCCACCAGCTTCGCAATGAAGTCCCATTTCGGATAAACGCCATGCTGGTGCTTTCTCTTCAGGAATTGAAATATTACCGGTTCCACGGTAACGAGGAGCAATGTTCCCCACATTACACAACACACTATCACCGGGAGTTACTTTGGGCGACATCCAAATATGATAAGCGTAAATACGAGCTGCATTTCGCGCTGCCTGTAAGTAGGTTGTATTACCAGTAGTTTTGTATATCTCATAAAGTTCCACAAATTTTGGTGCTATGGATGTCCAGAAACTATTTTTCTGATGATTTATATACAGAAAGTCAGTTGGTTTTACCGTAATTTCTTCGGCAATGTATTTATCTACACCCGTTATCAATTCACTCAGCGTGCCGGGTTGTTGAGTTGCCCTATATAGAGAGAAATTCTCTTTCAGCGTAATTTCACTTGAATTTAACGAACCTTTTTTGTTGGCATTGGCAAGTGGCAGCATTACACCCATTTGCTTATTGGTAATGTTATAAAACGACAACATCTCAGAAAAATTCATACATGGGCTTCCTAATGTATTTGTAGCAGCCTGACCGCCCGCACCACTCGTATCTTCGGGCGAATACATGGTGTTTTCGCGCGAAAGCATAAACTCAAGTACCGGCAAGGCCCGCTTTTCGTATACATCAACTCTATCGGTGATAAATGCCGTAGCGTACATAGGCAATGCCGAAGTGTTTTTTACCGAATTTGGTACATCTGTATCGTAGCTGCATCCTTTCATGTCTTCTTTAAAGATGCCCCATTGAGTTGTCATGCCATAATCAATCATTCGATGCATGGTTTTATTCAACGAACCCAGGTCGTTATTTCTGAAATTTCCAAATCCAAACTGACGACGTGCAATATCTTCGTAAGCAGTTGTTACAGTGCCCATTGTAACATACGGCCTGAACTTAAAACTCTGTGTTGAATTTACTGCTAGATAGGAGTCGTTATTTCCAATTATAGGCGCCCAAACCATAGGTTTAAGTTCTTTACCTACATCAGATTTGTTTCGAATGGCTACACCAAACGGGCTACGTGCCAATGTAACTGGAAGCGGACTAAAAGGAAATTCGGATGGGTCGGCAAAAACCCCGTAAGTAATACTTCCAATAGTTAGAAATGTGCCCGGCAATGTGCTCAAAAAAGCAGGTGTTAAATACGATGAAGCCGGAACTCGCAAACCTGTAAATGGCAATGGCTGAAAAAGTTCTTTTATTTCCGTACGGTCTAACTCCGGTGCGCCATAATATCCTACCGAAAAATAACCTGCCACCAACGCTTTTAGCGACGATTCAATAACAGGTTCTTCATTCCCTGTCGGAAGATATATTTTTGCCGTAAGTGAATACGAAGCATTGTCCTGATAAACCAAAGAGATTATTCCGTTATTTACCGTAATCGAAGTTGGAGTGCCGCGAACTGTAAATCCACCAGCATTGGCCGAGAATAAATCGTTCGAGCCACCAAATGAAACTGTACCGTAGTTGAAGTCCTGCGATATATCCGCCATTGCAATAGATGGTTTTGCCGACTTATATACGACATTAAAACTCGGATTAAATGTTCGAACTACATTGCTTTTTAACTCTTTTATATCAAAGGCATTATTGACTTTACTATAAACAAGCTCGTAACGGGAGTTTGTAAGTTTAATGCTCGTAGATGAATTATCAATCACATCAAATTTTGCAAATCCCAAAACGGAAATAGCGCCATTGGCATCCGAACTGGCTGTAATTGTATAGGTTACAGTGGCAGTAGGAGCAACTTCAAAAGCAAAATCTCGACGTGTGACATTATTGATAGTTACCGGAGTTGTACCATCCGTATAGGTTAAACTAAACGGCGCAATAGCTGACGATGGAAAACTAACATAAACCGAATCCTTTTCTCCCAAATTAAGACTTTTACCACCCGACATCTCTGTTGTACGTTTTTCGTCGTACAAAAACAAGCGTGGAGAACTTGCTGTATCATAATTCTTTGAACGAATCCACAACGAAACTGTACCATTTTCAGTGGCATCGGAAGTTATAAAAAAGTAAATACTGTCAGTCCCATTTATGTTTTTATTTACATAATCAGTAACATCTAATTTTACAAATGTATCTTTATGAGTCTTTTTTACGATTATTGTTCCAATCTTTTGTCCATCGTTGGTAGAGAGCGATTTTGGATAGGTGCCAGTTACAACAAATCCATCACCTGCAGGAATATCTGATGAAGTATTGAAAAAACTGTTGAAAGTTACCGGAAATGTTGGTTTTCTTTTCATGGCATATACTGCCAACGGAAAATCGCCAACACCTGTTGTAAAATAATCATCGGATGTAGATTGATACACCGTAAAACCGATTTCCACTTTTTCACGAACGAGCGAAACGTCTTTCATTTGAAAACCAACCATACCGTACCGAAAATAGGATGCTTTAGAGGCAACTCGAATAGCAGGCCCAGCTACATAATCTGTAGCTTTCGAATTCATATCAACATACGATGTGATATGTGCTATTAGTGTATCCTTTGGCACAATCGATACTCCCAAAACCGAAGTTATAGAAACAACGAGCGAGACCAAAAATAAAGTTAGTTTTTTCATGGTGTCAATTACAGAATCAATAAATACGTTTTTCTATGATTTAAACGCGATTTGTAGTATATGGATTGGTACTAAAAAACTCCGGTCTTACATTATTGTTTGATTCACCTGGTCCAAACGGTGGACTCGATTCTAATGCCAAAGCTATTTCATTATCGAGCAAAATTCGTTCTAATATAGGTCTACAATAAATGCGTTTCGATGTATTATCTTTTGTGTTTTTCATTATAGTAGTAATTTATTTTTTCTTTAAAAAAGAGTTTTACTCAAATGCATTTTTAGTTCTGTATAACGATTCTTTTTGTTGAACTTTTCGCCCCATTTTTTACCGTTACCAAATAAATTCCCGAAGCAAATATAGTGTTTAATTTGGTATATGAAGAATTTATTTTTTCAGCAAATAATCGGGAGCCAACAATCGTATGAACAGTAACTAAATTGTCTTCAGTTAGCACATCCAAACAGTTTACAACTATCCGATTATTAATACTATATACCGAAATTCCAACATCGTTGTGATTTATTAAATTTGTTGTGATGGAAGGCGCTTTTACAAGTACACTAAATCGATTCTCGGTCGAAGCTGCTTCGGAAGTGAAACTATATTGTGTTCCATTATTCAATTCAACTTCTTTGCTCAGAAGTTTATCTCTTAAAATCAACCTGGTTCCTGCTTCAAAATTGCTTATTTCATTTGCCGAAATGCTAAACGTATTGGTTCGTATCGCATTTAATCCAAGCAGTATTTCCGAATTATACTTTGCCTCTGACATGCCGTTAATAACTAATTTTTTTGCATCAGCCAAGGTGTAAATATCCGGCATATCATTGCTATTGTTTAGCATTTTAGGCGAATCGTAATTATCATATCCGTCGACTGCATTATTATTAAACAATAACACTGTTTCGTCGGAGGCTGTACCATTTGATACTTGCAAACGAATTAATTTATTTTCAGACTTTTGTGCAGCTGGCGCTTTCAAAGGATTAGAACTTTGGTGCGAGCGCATGGAGTTTTTAAAATAAATGCTTTGTCCGTCAACCTTTGCCAATACCCAGAATGCCTGCATAGGTGGAATTATTCCGGTAGTTCCTTCGGGCACGCCAACTCCGGTAAATGCATTAAAGGTTTTGAATGACCAACCAGCACTATTTGTACCGCCGCTATTGGTTCGATACCAGATTGTAGGTTCAATTTTCGATGCAACGGTATCGGTAAATGCCTTATTCCATGTAAGATGCGATGGATATGGATTGCCAATCAGGTTATAACCTTT
>CAYXQZ010000187.1:0-6042 GCA_964466415.1 uncultured Paludibacter sp. | reverse complement strand
TAAAATCAAGTTCGGAATCACTTATGATTATTGTTTTACCAATAGGGTCGTTTTGTGGGATAACACGTGTTCCTTCGAGCGTAAGTGTCGAAAAATCGATGGAGTTGATATTATCATCGATTCCAGCCAAAGGTAAAAAGTTTAAACCACCAGTAAATAAATTACCAATAAACTCATTATTAGCTGTTAAAAAAGCAATTACTGTTGAATTTCCGACTGGAACTGCTTTCGAAAATGAACCATCTGAATTTATGTTTTCAAGAAGATATTCATTTCCATAAAATATCATTACTTTTTTTGCATCGGCAAGTGTAAAAGCATTTGACGATGATTTTGCGGAAAATTTGGATGGAATTTTTTGTGATTTTGAAAGTTTTCCTTTTAATGTAATTTTTTCACGAAATAAAAAATCAATGTCGTGAATAAACTCGTCGCAACTGCTTAAAATAAATGCGGCTAAAAACATGAAAATGAGTTTTTTCATTGTAGTATTTTTTAAGGATTAAAAAAAACAGAAAAGCGAATAATAATTAGCAAAAGTAGTTATTTTTTTTGCTCAACAATTTGTATTGAATTAATTATTTAATTAAAAATCAGTTGTTTCATTTTGAATTCAATTATGCGTTTTATCAAATCGAAAGGCATTGGTTTATTTAATGGAAATTGCACCGAACCTTTTCCTTGTTTGTAACCTTTAAGTTCATTGGCAAAAGCCTCATGCACAACAGGTGTTGCATACAAACCTACATGTTTTGCATATCCAGCAAAGTATACAAACGGCTTTCCCTTAAGTTTATAGCCCGGCATTCCGTATGCCATTTTCTCAACTACATCAGGTGCTGCATTAAATATCGTTGCACGAACTTTTTGTAAAATTTCCTGTACTTCCACAGGAAATTCAGCAATATATTTATCTACTTCGTTCATTGTAAATTTTATTAAAGTACTATTTTTTATTTTCCGCTTTGTAAGCCCAGCCAATAACTACAGCCAATGCCAAGAGCACAAAATAAATGGCTGTTGGTATTGGTGGTGGAGTACCTTGACCATACGAATGCATACCTGATAAATAGTAGTTTACACCAAAAAAAGTCATAATAATTGAACTAAAACCGACTAAAGCAAGTGCACTCAATGTAAAACGGTTATTCAGTTTTGGCACATTTCGTAAGTGCAAAATAGCCGAATATACCAAAATACTAACTAATGCCCAAGTTTCCTTCGGGTCCCAACCCCAATAACGTCCCCACGATTCGTTAGCCCAAACACCTCCAATAAAACAACCTGAAGTAAGTAATACCAAACCAATGTACAATGCAAGTTCAATAATAATCGTTATTTCTTGAATAGTAATACTTAACTGTTTGTTGTTCTTTTTGTTACGGGCTATCATTAATGTTAAATTTAATAAACCTAATAAAGCACCCATTGCTAAAAAGCCATAACTCGAAGTAATAATTTTAACGTGAATAATTAACCAATACGACTTTAAAACTGGAACTAAATTCGTAATTTCAGGGTTCATCCAGCTCATTCCTGCTACGAATAAGGCTATTGCAGCTAAAATTCCAGTTACTGCAAGTGTAATTGGTGATTTACGTGCAAATATCAACCCCGATAATGCTGCAGCCCAACCTACAAAAAGCATCGTTTCGTAACCATTACTCAAGGGAGCATGTTCCGAAATATACCAGCGTGCTGCTAAACCTCCTGTATAAGCTACAAAAGCTATTATAAATGGATAAATAGTCCACCGATTATACTTTGATAAATTTGATTTTGGATTGAAAATTTGAAACAAGTATATAAAAAGCAATAATAAGCCAATGATAATATATACAATGCCCAGTTTACCAAATAGATTTACATTATTATAAAGTATTTCCATTTTAATGCGCGAATTAGATGGAATATTTATACCTCCATTCTCAATTTGAAATCTTTTTATAGCATTTAATTGCTCTTCAGCAACTTGCCAATTGCCATTTGTGTAAGCATCTCTCACTGATTGTAAATAGTTTTCGAATAGGCTCGTAGTTGTATTTATGGAATCTGTATTTGCAATACCCATTATTGCATTAATTTGTTCTTCACTCATACCACCCATGCCTGGAGGTGGTGAATCTTTACCCATCATTCCATGAGCACTACTCATATCTTTTGTAAGTTCATGCGTTTCGGCGTTTTTATTGTGGTTAACAAGAGCCGTTTGCCATTTTTCGTTGCTGTTAGTTGAATTTGGAAATAAATGCAATAATTCGCCTGTAAAAAGCTGATAACAGATGTTTACGCGCTCATCCAAATTAATTAGTTCTTTATCGTATTTATTTCGAGCTGTTTGTTCCTTTTTATATACAGCATCTACTTTTTCGGTAAGACGGTAAGTGCCTCCATTGTCATAATCGAATAACTGATTGAATGATACGTAATTATTAATGGCTCCTAATTCTTTTGCTAGATCGTTGTTTGCTATTTTTATAATTGGTTCGTTTTGCCAATTTTCCGGATTTACAATCATATTCAGAACAACTTCAGTGGCCGACATTGAATTGTAAGAAGTTGATTTATTGATCTTCCTAAACACATCCGAAGTATAGGTGTTGAAAGGTTCGACACGGCCCTGCGCAGCATCTTGAATCAATAATTGGTTAAGCGATTCAATGTGTTTACTTTTGCTGTTTGAGGCTTGGATAAACGAAACTGAAGCTATAAGTGCCAGTATAACAGTTATTTTGGATTTGTTACGTTTTTGCTGAAGTTCGTTGCTCATTTTGAGTAAAGAACGAAATCTACTGTGTTTACTGAACATAGTAACAAACATCCCAACTATCAATAATAAATAGCCAATATAGGTAATTGTTGTTCCCCAATAATCATTACTAACCGAAAGTACAGTTCCTTGCTCATCTTCGTCGTACGACGACTGAAAAAAGCGATATCCCTTGTATTTTAAAATATTATTCATAAATATGCGATAAGGCATTTCAGTCTGATTATCAGTGTCTAATACTGTAATTTCGCTTGCGAACGAGGAAGGGGAATTTGATCCTGGGTATCGTTCGAGAATAAATTCGCGCAATTTTATGCTAAAAGGTAATTTTTGTGTTAATGTTCCGTATTCAATTTTGATTTCAACACCATTTAGGAAACCTTTAGCTGTTGATATTTCGCCATTATTTCCATTTAAAATATTCATTCGTTGCGTCTTTTGACCATCTGAAACATTAAAAACGAGTGCATTTTTGCCTTCAATTATAATTCCAGCTTTGTTCATTTCGGGGGTAAGTTGCGAAATGTTTTTACGTGCATTTGGCAAAAATGTTTTTAGTACGAAAAGCAAGTTTTCAGTTCGGAATATAGTTTTTTGCTCGGCTTTTCGTTCAGATCCAGGCAATATCATTTCTTGCTTTTGCTCCATCATATTTGTTTTACTCAATGGTATTTTTGAGTTGAAATACAACTCATTATCTTTTCTGAAAAAACGTATATCTGCATTGGAAGTTGTATCTTCAAATGTGAATTTAATTCCTTCAAAATCAGCAGTTTCTCCTTTTTGTAAAATAAAATCCATCCCATTGTTCTCACTATTCATTGTGAAAATAGATATTGCTGCCTCTCCCGTAGGATCTGGTACAATTGTTTCGGTTGAATTTGGCACAAACGATACCATTTCGAACTCAATTTCTTTTCCATTTATCGAAATTACTTCATTGTAAGCGTTTGTTGATTCGTTCAAAATTATCTCGTCCGATCTTGTAACCGTTTCATTATTAGCTGTTGCTGTAATTCGTAATGATGTTTTATCAGAACTAATTTCATTACTTACTTCACCTTCTCTAATATGCATAACTCCCTCAGAACCAAAGTATCTGGTAATTCCTGCTCCAATTAAAATAATTATAAAAGCCAAATGAAAAACCAAAACACTTAGCTTACGTATTGATAAAATTTCATATTCAACTATACTGCCAAATAAATTTATAATTAATAATATAAATAATATTTCGAACCAAAATGCATTGTATACAAGTTGTCGGGCAACTTCAGTACTATCTTTGCTTTCAATAAAAGTAGCATAACCAATGCTGATTGCAAAGATTACAAGTAGTATTACACTACTTACCATGGAAAATAATATGTTAGTTAGTTTTTTCATCTTTTTGAAGTAAATTTTCTTATTGTTTTGTATATTAATGATTTATCGTGTTGTTTATTAAAAGTATTGATTAAATCGTCAAATTGTGTTGCTTAAGAAATAAAACACTATTCATCTGTTCTGCCAATTTCATCGAATGAGTTACAACAATAAGGGTTGTATTAAAGTCATTGTTTAATGAAATAAGCTCTTTGGTGAGTTTTGTTGCACTTTCTTCGTCGAGTGAACCAGTTGGCTCATCCGCTAAAATAAGCTCTGGCTGATTGATTAATGCACGTGCAAACGCAGTTCGTTGACATTCACCTCCTGAAAGTTGGCCTGGTAATTTGTTGCGATGTTCAATCAGTCCTAGTTTTTCAAGTAAAACTTCGGCTCGATTAGCTGCTGCAAGTTTATCTGCTTTATTGCTGTAGGTGAGTGTTGGTGTCAATATATTTTCAAAAACTGTACATTGTGGCAATAGATAATGTTGCTGGAAAACAAATCCTATATTTTTATTTCTGAAATCACTCCTTTGTTTTTCGTTAAGAGAGCTAATGTCTTGATTATTAAATAAAACTTTACCTGAATCTGCTACATCCAATGCGCCAGCTATATTTAAAAATGTAGTTTTACCTGAACCCGAAGGACCAACAATTGCCACAGTTTCGCCCTTCTGAATTTCGATAGAAATATTATTGAGTATAAGTTGATTACCAAATGATTTTGATATGTTTTCGAATTTTAATATTGACATTAGATTAACTATTTAATTAATACAATTTGAGTTTAAGTTTCTGAAATTTTGGCGTTTACGTTACTGATTATCTATTTGATAAATATCGGTTTGAAATTAAGAGTTGTAAATTTCACTAATTTTACTTGTTTGTTCTGCTGAACTAAATGTTTTCATGATGGCAGAATGACAATTTTGTTTTAAATCTGAATATAATTTATTGTCTATCAGTACTTTTTGAAGTATTTCTGTCAGATTTGAAATATCATTTGGATTATAACAAAGCCCAGCTTTGCTTTTTTCAACTATCTCAGAGTATGCACCAATACGAGGCATAATTACTGGAACTTCAGCAGCAAAGGCTTCGAGAATTTGCATTCCAAATGCTTCTCTTCGATGAGATGGTATACATAAAATACTGATGGAATCAAAGAATTGCTTTTTACCTTCGTATGATAAATCGTCGAAGAAAAGTATATCATTTTCAATTTTCAAAAACTTTGATTTTTGCTTTATTTCTGATATTACTTTTTTGTAATCATTAGTGTAACCTCCAGAATAAATTAGTTTTAGTTTGTCAAATCTAAATTCTTTCTTTAAGTTTATAAATGCTTCGAATAGTAAGTCAGCACCAAAAATACTGTTGATTTTCGACATATAACCAATGGTATGAAAATCGACAGAATGCTTATTTTTTCGTATTAATTCTGTTCCAATGCTATTATAAACAATTTTAATTTTTTCGGCAGGAACATCTAATTTTTCCTTCATTAAATCAGCATAATACTGACTTACAGCAATAAATGCATCGATATGCTCGGCATTTTGACTGATTATTTGCCATGTTTCCGAATCATAGGGGGCACGCATTTCGTCCACCCATTCATCCTCATCTTGAAGCGTACATACTACTTTACAGCCAAGTTCTTTTTTGAGTTTGGCAGCCAAACCAGACAGCAAAGCATTGGAAAGATGTACCACATCGGGTTTTTCGTGTTCTTTTAGCCAGTTTATTAAAGTGTCCAAATCGTGAGCTTGTTTACCGTGTTCGCCTTTGAGCATCGAAATTGTCATGGCTTCGTTGCCCGAAGCTCTTGTTGAACCCGATTGTTTGGCAGCATAACGAAGCACTTTTTCAGAATCCAACAGTTTTTTTGCCCATTGAGGTAAA
>CAYXQZ010000186.1:4212-6071 GCA_964466415.1 uncultured Paludibacter sp. | reverse complement strand
ATGCAGCAATTTCTTTCCATACTGAAACAATATTGGGGCTACGATGCTTTTAGGGCACTTCAGGCCGATATTATCCAAAGTATTGCTTCAGGTAAAGATACGCTTGGTCTTATGCCTACGGGTGGTGGTAAATCGCTTACTTTTCAGGTGCCTGCCATGGTTATGGATGGGGTTTGTATAGTGGTTACGCCCCTTATTGCACTTATGAAGGATCAGGTGGAAAACCTGAAAAAGCGAAACATACGTGCAGCTGCCATTTACTCAGGCATGAGCAACGATGACATTCTGCTTACGCTGGATAATTGTGTTTTCGAAGCTTATAAATTCCTTTACGTTTCGCCCGAGCGATTGGCTACAGCCATTTTTTTAGAAAAAATCCGTCAAACTCGCGTTTGTATGATAGCGGTTGATGAATCGCATTGCATCTCGCAGTGGGGCTACGATTTTCGGCCTTCGTACCTGCGCATTGCCGATATTCGTGAAATATTGCCCGATGTTCCTGTGTTGGCCCTCACGGCTACTGCCACACCCGAAGTGGTGGACGATATTCAGGAAAAACTGCATTTCCGCGAAAAAAACCTTTTTCAGAAAAGTTTCTCGCGTTCCAATCTGGCTTACGTGGTGCGCACTACCGAAAACAAGGACGAATACCTGCTGAAAATACTTCATAATGTGCCCGGCACCTCGGTAGTATATGTGCGCAACCGGAAAAAAACCAAAGAAGTGGCTGAGTTTCTGGTTCAAAATGGCATAGCAGCAGAGCATTTTCATGCCGGCCTCAAAAACGAAACCAAAGACGAAAGGCAGCGACGTTGGAAAAATGGCGATACGCGTGTTATTGTTTCGACCAATGCTTTTGGCATGGGCATTGACAAAGCCGAAGTGCGCACCGTAGTGCATTTGGATTTGCCTGACTCACTCGAAGCTTATTTTCAGGAAGCTGGTCGTGCCGGACGAGATGAGCTGAAAGCCTTTGCGGTATTGCTTTACAACAATGGTGATGCCGTAAAAATGCGCAAGCGTGTAAGCGATTCCTTTCCTGGAAAAGAAGTGGTAATTAAAACCTACGAATCGCTTTGCAATTATTATCAAATAGGCGTGGGGTCGGGACTCGAACGGGTTTTTGCTTTTGACATTACCGACTTTTGCGTACGTTTTAAACTGCCAATACTGATTACCTACAATGCGCTTAAACTACTGCAACAAGCTGGATATATAGAACTTACCGACGAACAAGACAGCTCCTCGCGGGTGATTTTTGTGGTTGACAAGGATGGTTTGTATAAATTTCAGCAAACGCCCAATCAGGAAAAGCTGATTCATATTTTGCTGCGGTCCTACACCGGACTATTTACCGACCCTGCGTATATCAACGAAGATATGCTAGCAAAACGCTTGGATTGGACTCATGAGCATGTTTACGATGAGTTGGTTGGACTTTCCAAAGAGCAGGTGATTGAATATATTCCTCGCAAAAAAACGCCCTATATTACCTTTACGATCGAAAGGCAGGAAACGGAGCGCATAGTATTGAGCAAAGAAGCCTACGACGACCGTCGCGAACGTTATATCAGTCGAGTAAAAAGCGTGTTGGATTATGCCAAAGAAGAAAATGTGTGTCGCAGTCAGATTTTATTGGCTTATTTTGGAGAGAAAAACACCAAACCCTGTGGTCAATGCGATATATGTCAAAAAAAGAAAGAAGCAGAAGTAGGAACTGACTTGTTCGAAAAAATAAAACAATCAGTATTCGAAACACTTGAAAAAGAGCCACTTGTTATCAATGCGCTGCTTCGCAAATTACCCTTCAAGGAAACACAATCCATTCAAGTTATCCGATTTTTAATCGACAACGACCA
>CAYXQZ010000186.1:0-4112 GCA_964466415.1 uncultured Paludibacter sp. | reverse complement strand
TAAAGCATTTAGTATGTATAGAAAATATTGTATTTTTGTATAAAAATAAATCTGTTAAATATTAAACCAATGGATGCAATTATAAAAGTTATTGACGTATATCGAGAAACTTCAAAAGGGTGGCTAGATGCTGGTAGGTTTGCCGAATATGCAATTACGTATCACTCAACAGCCATTGAAGGAAGTACTCTAACATCGTTACAAGTTACAAAACTAATAGAAAACGGCATTACAGCATCTAATAAATCGTATACTGATCATTTAATGGTAACTGATCATTACCAAGCAATAAAGTTTATTGAAAAACATGCTGCTAAAAAAACAAAATTAACTCCCACCTTTATATCCGAAATTGCATCAATATTAATGAAAAATACCGGAAGCATAGTATTTGCTGCAGTTGGTAGTTTTGATATTTCAAAAGGCGAATATCGTAAATGTGGCGTAAGTGCTGGAAATAGGGTATTTCCATCCTATCAAAAGGTGTTGCCAATGGTTAAAGTGCTGTGTGATAAACTTAACGATGATTTAAAAACTGCGCAAACAATAGAAGAAAAACTTAAAATTTCATTCCGTGCACAATTTGAACTTGTATCAATCCACCCTTTTGGCGATGGTAATGGTAGAGTTTCGCGCCTGCTTATGAACTATATTCAACTCTATTTTGATTTACCAATGAATGCCATTTTTAAACAAGACAAAATAAGGTATATCGAAACAATGGAAACGGCACGCCGAACCGATAATTTAGATCCGTATTTTAAATTTATGATGGCTCAATACCAAAAATTTCTAAAATCCGAAATAAAGCATATTGATAATTTGAAAAAATTAGAATAGTTTGCTTCATATAACAAGCTATTGATTGTTGCTTTCTAACGCCATCTCACTACCACATAATTTTTCAACAATCCTGAAAACGCAACTGAAGAAAACAGAATATTGACTGTATTTTGCTGCAAATTTTATATCTTTGTATCCTTTTGTGAAATACAGCTATCGACATACATAAATTGCAAGGAATAAGGATCGATGAAGGAATCCATTTTACACTATATTTGGCAATATAAATTGTTTACACAGCGGGGGTTAACCACTACCGATGGCGATAATATTGAGATTGTCGATGTTGGTAAATTGAATGCCGATGCTGGTCCCGATTTTTTTAATGCCAAAGTAAAAATTGGCGATACAGTTTGGGCTGGTAATGTGGAAATTCACACCTTGGCAAGCGATTGGAACCGACATAATCATCAAACTGATAAATCGTACAATACTGTAATACTGCATGTTGTAAAAAAATCGGATTGTAGCATTTTTAGAGCCGATGGCGAAAAAATACCACAATTGGAGTTGCAATATGCGGCAGATATCGAACAAAATTACGATGCGCTTATCAACGATAGAAAATGGATACCATGTGCGGATAAAATAGCGGATGTGCCAAGTATTTTTATCCAGAGTTGGAAAAATGCGCTTTTAGCTGAACGTGTAGTTCAAAAAACGGAACACATACAGGCGCTATTGAGCGAAAACAATCAGTTGTGGGAAGATGCTTTTTATGTATCGCTAGCAAGGAGCTTTGGTTTCAATACCAACAGCCAGACTTTCGAAATGCTGGCAAAATCATTGCCGCTGAGCATATTGGGCAAGCATAAAAATGATTTATTTCAGGTGGAAGCATTGCTGTTCGGACAGGCAGGACTACTTCAACAGGTCGAAAATGATTTGTATCAACGGAGTTTGGCTAAAGAATATACGTTTCTGAAATCGAAATACGGTTTGTCGCCCATCGATGGTTCGTTGTGGAAATTGTTACGACTTCGTCCTGATAATTTTCCATGTATGCGTATTGCTCAGTTTGCGGCTATTATTCATAGTTCGTCAAAATTGTTTTCGAAAATAATCGAAAACCCAGATATTGAGTACTTAATGCAGCTTATGAAATGCGAATCGTCGGAATATTGGAAAACCCATTATCTTTTTGGCGAAACGAGTAATTCGAAAAGTAAAAAGCTAGGCAAAAGCTCTATTTATAGTTTGATTATCAATACGGTAGTGCCACTTTTGTTTTGTTATGCATCGCGTAAGGGCAACGACGAATTAAAGGAAAAGGCCTTGTTGCTTCTCGAAAAAATACCAGCAGAGCGCAATTCAGTTATTACAGCCTGGCAAAATATTGGTATGGAAATAAGTTCGGCTTACGATTCGCAGGCTTTTTTGCAACTTAAAAAAATGTATTGCGACGACAAAAAATGCCTCCGATGCCGTATTGGGCACAAGGTTTTGACAAGATAGTTAGACGTTATAAATTTGAAAATGGAAATTAAGAAATTAGTTATTAAAATATTTACTGTTTTATCAATTGGCTTGCTCGTGTATGCGTGCGCTAACAAGGCACAAGGCCCTACGGGCGGGCCAAAGGACGAAACACCGCCACGTGTTATGCGTTCGACGCCTGTAAATGGAGCTATCAATTTTCATAAAAAAGAAGTTCAAATTATTTTCGATGAAAATGTAACAGTCGAAAAACCAAACGAAACCATCGTTATTTCGCCTCCACAAGCCAATCAACCCGATGTAAAAGGAAACGCAAAAGTGGTTACAGTGGTTTTCGAAGATGCATTGAAAGATAGTACCACGTATACCATCAATTTTGGCAATTCTATAGTTGATTTAAATGAAAAAAATGAGTTAAAAAACTACCGTTTTGCATTTTCAACAGGTAACGAGATTGATACGCTACAAGTGTCGGGCACATTGATAAATGCCGAGGATTTGAATCCCATGTCGGGCATTATTGTGGGTATTTATGCTGAGAACAACGATTCGGTATTTTTCAAAAAACCATTTCTGCGCATAGGCAAGACCGACGAAAATGGAAAATTCACTATCGACAATTGCAAACCCGGCAAGTACCGCATTTATGCCTTGGGCGATGTGAGTAAAGATTATTTTTACCAACCTGGCGAATCTGTAGCCTTTATAGATTCACTGATTTCGCCTACAGCTATAGTTGAACAAAAACAAGATACTGTTTGGAAAGATTCCATCACTGTTGATACTGTTAGAACCATAATGGCTGTGCGTTATTTGCCCGATAATCTGCTTTTTAAACTTTTCAAAGAAAATAAAAAACGTCAGTATTTTGTAAAATCGGAACGGAAACAAGCGCAATCGTTTCAATTGTTTTTCAACACCACAGCGGCACAATTGCCTGTGATTAAACCACTTAATTTTGATTGGAATAACAAAGTACTCATTCAGAAAAATGCAACTCTCGACACCTTGACTTATTGGCTCAAAGATAGTTCGGTATATAATATCGACACTTTGTCGATGACAATAAGTTATCAAAAATCGGACTCCTTATTTCATTTAGTTCCCCAAACGGATACAATTCAAGTGTTTATGCGTAAAGCCAAAGTGAATCCAAGAGTTAAAGTGCGGAAAACAGAGCGTCCCGAAACGGTTTTTTACAAAATAAACTCCAATGCATCGTCGGTTTTCGATGTTTATAATCCGCTTATTCTTACATTTGATGCTCCGCTTGACACGGCAAATTTTACGAAAATGAAACTGCAATTAAAAGTGGATTCTACGTATAAAACACTGCCTTTAAAATGGCGGCAAATAGACTCTACGCGTATGCTATATGCTATTGACCATAAATGGGAGCCCGAAAAGTCGTACGAATTTCATATTGATTCGGCTTCGATTGCCAGTATTTATAACTTAAAAAACAATACAACAAAATTCGATTTTAAGATAAAATCCTTGGATGAATATTCAACCCTAAAGATTATCCCTGCCACTTTCGATTCGTTACTTGTATTTCAATTGCTCGACGACAAAGACAAGTTGTTGGCTTACAAAAAAGCAGTTGCTAAAGGTACTGTATTTGAATATTTAAAACCTGGATCGTATTATTTAAGGGGATTTAGGGATATAAATCGGAATGGGAAATGGGATACTGGTGATATTTCGGAGCGCAGGCAGCCCGAAGAAATGTTTTATTATTCCAAAAAAATGACATTGCGTGCCAATTGGGAATTTGAAGAAACATGGGATGTAACCTCCATTCCACTTTTGGAGCAAAAACCAACTGAACT
>CAYXQZ010000185.1:0-6100 GCA_964466415.1 uncultured Paludibacter sp. | reverse complement strand
TACCAATATAATTTAACTATTGGCAAGTACGATGATGCTTCACCAAGTAGAGGAGGCGTAAACGAGCCTATCGAAGTAACCAGAAACTACAACGTTATTTTACGTTTATTGGATTTTAAATTTGGACATGATCTTATAGTTAAGCGTGGAGAAGATAGATTGGGTATGGTAAGACCCGATGATATCCCTTATTTTTGGCTTAATCTTCCTCGGGGAGAGGCTTCTACACTTCAGTTTTATAAAACAGTAAATAACGAAGAAGTTTTTGTAGCAGAAAAAACGATATATGTAAAATTTATCGAACCAGAAAAGAAATATGTTTTTCAACTTCCAATCATCACAATTGATATTAAACTCGGTATTTAATTATGAAATTTCTAATCTCGTTTCTGTTGTTTTTCTGTCCTTTCGGGTTATTATTTACGCAAAGTTATATTGTAAATGGTTATGTAAAAGATGCTGCTAACGGCGAATGCCTTATTGGTGCCAATATCATTAATTTAACAAGTAAGAAGGGTTGCGTTACAAACGAATATGGCTTTTTTTCACTGAAATGCGCCATGGGCGAAACCTTGCAATTTAGTTATTTGGGTTACAAAAGTCAGTCGGTTAATGTTTCGAATGACACAACTTTAGTTATTAAACTTCAAACAAAATTGATGTTGAACGAAGTAACTGTGCTTGCCGACAGAAGTGAAACCGGCGCTGTTTCGGAGGTACGTATTACCAACGAGCAAATTAAAAGCACGCCTGTACTACTCGGCGAAGCTGATGTGGTTAAAGCGCTGCAATTCACACCCGGTGTGGTTCAAAACAAAGAAGGTACTTCGGGTTTTTCGGTACGCGGCGGTAGTAGCGACCAGAATTTGTTTATGATTGACGATGTGCCCGTTTACAATATCAATCATCTCATGGGATTCTTTTCGGTTTTTAGTGCTGATGCTGTGTCAAATATGACTTTCTATAAATCGGGCATGCCTGCACGTTATGGCGGGCGTTTATCTTCGGTTACCGATGTGCGGTTGAAAGAAGGTAATACTTCCAAAATTAAAGGAATAGCTTCGATAGGGCTAATTTCTTCCAAGTTTTCGATAGATGGACCAATGCTCAACAATAAAGCCACGTTTTATGTTTCTGCTCGTCGTACCTATTTCGATCTGGTTACCAAAGCTATATCACTTATAAGCGACAATAATATTTTTTCGTATTATTTCAACGACTTTACACTCAAAACCAATTATAAACTTAACGACAAAAACAGATTATACCTGAGTTTTTATGGTGGTAACGACCAATATAATCAACGGTTTTCGAATACAACTGAATATGAAAAATCGTCGACTAATTACGAAATGGGTTGGGGAAATTTAATATCTTCACTGCGTTGGAATTATTTGATTAATAAAGCCGTTTTTTCGAATGTAACTGTCTATTATTCCGGATTTAATTACAACAACAGGAATGAATATAAAAAGACTGCTATTGAAACAACTGATTTATTGAGAAAAGACCTGGCTATCTACTTTTCGGGCGTAAAAGATATTTCGGCAAAATGGGATGTAGATATTTATAGTTTGGCAAATCACAAAATTAAAACTGGAATAGCGCTTATCAATCATGTATTTAGCCCGGGTGTAAATAGATATTCGGTAAAAAATGAGATCGGTACTGATACCCACTTAATAAATGGCGAGAAATTCCACAATCAGGAAGCTGCCGTTTACATCGAAGATGAATCAAATTTTGGCAATTTTCTGCGCCTGAATGTTGGGTTGCGATACAATGCTTATTATACGCTCCAGAAGCTTTTTCACTCATTTCAGCCTCGTATTTCATTCGATGCAAAACTGAATGAATCGCTGAATTTCACAGGTTCGTATAACATTCAAAGTCAACCCATTCATTTACTAACCAATTCGAATATCGGCACTCCATCGGATTTATGGTTGCCTGTTTTACCTCAGTTAGCGCCCGAAACTTCTGAGCAATACAGCGTGGGTTTTAATGCAAAACTACCGCACAATCATCAGTTTGGAGTCGAAGCATTTTATCGGAAAATGAATAATCTGATTGAACTTAAACCCGAATTGGCTGTAAACTACCAAACCGTTGACTGGGCAAACAATGTGTACACCGGAAGTGGTACAGCTAAAGGTTTAGAATTCCAGATCAATGCACAATATAAAAGTCTGAAGTACAATGTAAACTATACCTTATCTTCCTCCGAACGCCTTTTTGCAGATTTGAACCACGGGAAACCATTTCCGTTTAAATATGGTAGCAAGCACAATATTTCAGCATTAGCTATTATTGAACTCACAAAAAATAAGTCATTTTCGGTTTCGTGGGTGTACAGCAGTGGTTATTATGTGAGCCTAAGTCTCGATAAATTCTTTGGCTTTGATAACAACGAATATAAAAACAACTTCAAAACACCGGCTTTTCATCATCTTGATTTGAGTTATAATGTAAAAAAACAATTAAAAAAAGGAGTGCGCGAATGGAATTTCGGAGTATATAACGCCTATTGCCGAACAAACCCATTTTATATCTACTTTGGGGAAGACAAAAAAGATAAGAGCAAGCAAAAATTATATATGCAGGGACTATTCCCAATCGTACCTTCGGTAAGTTATACTTATAATTTTTGAGTTTGCTGGATAGATTTCAATTCATTAGAAATCAAAATAACAATCGTAAAAAATACCCTGACATTCGTCTTAAATTTACATATATGGAGACATCATACTATGTCTCCATATATGAATTTCTTTTCTTGAAAACTTGGGTTGAATTTAAAAAATGTTCTTAATCGTTTTTCAACACAAACACCATCAATTCTTTTGGTCCGTGAGCGCCAAGCACCAATGTTTTTTCGATATCGGCAGTACGGCTTGGACCTGTAATGGTGGTGATGACGGAAGGAAGTTGGTTGGCGTATTTTTTTTGAATGGCAATTAAGGCCTCTTCGGGATAATTAACTAATTGCGAAGCACTTGCAATGATAATATGTATGGGTGGAAACACATTCATTTGCCTACCCGAAGCACCTGCTGAACTAACTAACACACTGCCCGTGCGGGCTATCAGAAACTCACAAGCAGTTATACCGCAAGTCATTGCCTCAAAATCAGAATTACTATTGGTGCTAGTTATGGCGTATTTTTCTAATTGCGACGAAATGGCTTCATCGCGACAAAAAACGGTTGTTAATTGACGAATAGCAAGTTCCTTTTTCAGGGTTTCGTACAATTCTGCTTCGCTGTTCACCACCAAACACTGTCCGCTAATGGCTTCGAGTTCGTTTTTGAAACAGGTAATCGCGTCAGGGAGTATAGGTTTGTAAATAGCTGCATTGTCAAATTCCAGATCGGACAAACTTGGTTGTTTGCGATTGGTAACTGTGCGTATTTTATCCAATATTTCCTGACGCGACGACATATTACTTATCTGATTTATTTTCTTCGGTTGTAGTTGTATTATCTTCAACAAGCACTGTATTGTCCACCGCTGGAGCAACTTCAGTAGCTTCAATTGCTTTCACTTCAGGAGCATCATCCAAAATATCAGTACCTCCATTTTGAGCCATAAGTTCATCGTTGCGCGAAATCCAAGCACGTTTTCCGAATACTTTTTCGAGATCTTCGGCAAATATCACCTCGCGCTCTATAAGCAATTCAGCCAATTTGTTATGACCTTCGGCATTATCGCTTAATATCTTTTTAGCTCTTTTGTATTGATCAGCTACAATATCTCTTGCCTCTTCGTCAATGATTTCGGCTGTACGTTCGCTGTACGGTTTTGTGAAGCCATAATCCGAATTTCCAGTAGAATCATAATAACTCATATTGGGCAATTTTTCGCTCATCCCAAAATAAGCCACCATGGCGTACGCGCGTTTAGTAACACGTTCAAGGTCGTTTATTGCACCCGTCGAATTTTGATTCATAAACACCTCTTCGGCAGCACGACCACCAAGGGTAGCACACATTTCGTCCATAATATGCTCACGGTTGGTAAGTTGCCTTTCTTCGGGTAAATACCAAGCAGCCCCAAGCGCTTCGCCACGCGGAACAATTGTTACTTTTACCAACGGATTGGCATGTTCGAGCATCCAGCTTATAGTAGCATGTCCAGCTTCGTGGTAAGCAATGGATTTTTTCTCAGCTACAGTTGTAATTTTTGTTTTCTTTTCCAAACCACCCACAATACGATCTACCGCATCCAAGAAGTCTTGTTTTTCGACAAACGATTTATTTTTGCGTGCCGCAATAAGTGCCGCTTCGTTACACACATTAGCAATATCGGCTCCAGAGAATCCCGGAGTTTGCTTGGCAAGGAAATTCACATCTACCGATTCGTTGATTTTTATCGGACGAAGGTGAACATTGAAAATTTGTTTGCGTTCGTGCACATCGGGCAAATCCACATGTATCTGACGGTCGAAACGGCCAGCACGCAACAGCGCTTTATCCAAAATATCAGCACGGTTGGTGGCTGCGAGTATAATGACACCACTGTTCGAACCAAACCCATCCATTTCGGTAAGCAATTGATTGAGTGTATTTTCGCGCTCGTCATTACTTCCCATATTTGGGTTTTTGCCACGTGCACGACCTACAGCATCAATCTCGTCGATAAATATAATACAAGGCGCTTTTTCTTTAGCCTGGCGGAATAAATCGCGAACGCGCGACGCTCCTACCCCAACAAACATTTCCACAAAATCGGAACCCGACATAGAGAAAAATGGCACATCCGCTTCACCAGCTACTGCTTTGGCCAATAATGTTTTACCTGTTCCCGGAGGGCCTACAAGTAATGCTCCTTTGGGTATTTTACCACCCAACTCGGTATATTTCGACGGATTTTTAAGGAAAGCTACAATTTCTTCAATCTCTTGTTTCGCTTCAGCAAGTCCGGCTACATCTTTAAACGTGGTTTTATTGGCAGTGCTTCCTTTCTCAAAAACCTGTGCTTTTGATTTTCCAACACTAAATATTCCACCTGAGCCACCACCCATTTGATTGCCAATGCGGCGATTCATAAATACAAAGAATAATATCAGCAGTAGAAATGGCAATATGCTATACAAAAACATTTCAATATAATCGCGACTAACCTTATAGTCCACCACGCCTTTGTAGAGTTTATCCTCCTTGGCTTTGTTTATGAATTTCGAAAATTCCTCTACCGACGGAATACGCACACTTATCTTGCGTTCCTTTTTGTATACTTCGGAGTTTTTGCCAAACACCTTGGTTACAGATTGTTCGGTCACTTGTGCTTCGAGCGTATTTTTGGTCGAAAAAACATCAATTTTTTCAACAATACCCGTTTTTACATATTCCTCGAAAGTGGAATAGGGTACATCTTTGGTAGGTGGAGTATCGTTAAAAAAATAGGAACCGATTAATACCACCATAATGATACCATAGATCCACGAAATATTAAACTTGGGAGTTTTACCTGAATTTTTTCCTAAAACAGGAGGTGTTGTTGGTTTTTTGTTTTCCATAAAGGATTGTAATGATTATTCTTTCTTTTTTAATTATAAAATATTCTCTAAACGTTGAATTTTGGCATCGGCCCATAGGTGCTCTATATCGTAAAATGCACGCACATGACGCTGAAATACATGAACAATAATTTGACCGTAATCCATGGCTATCCACTCACAATTTTCGAAACCATCCACGGCATAAGGCTTTATATTTATTTGCTCACGAACATAATCTTTGATGGACATTCCGATAGCATTTACGTGCACATTGGAGTCACCTTCGCATATCACAAAATAATTACAGGGAGATTCTTTGAGTCGGGTTAAATTAACCACAGCTATTGTTTTTCCTTTTCGTTCTTGTATTCCTTCAACAATTTTAGCAACAATTTGTTCGTTTTCAGTCATGTAAATAATATAAGTTTGAGTCTTTTAATCTGCAAATATACTCAAATTTAACAATTCCTAAAAACTTGTTGCATAAGCTGTGATATTTGATAAGTTTGCGTTAAGTCAAAAATTGTACCTAGCAAAAATTTGCAACAAAAATGCCAAACCTATGACATAATGACATAAATTTGGCATTTATTGACTTTG
>CAYXQZ010000184.1:0-6106 GCA_964466415.1 uncultured Paludibacter sp. | reverse complement strand
GGTACACCAAAAACTCAGGATTATCAACATACAAATCGCGTTTGTGATTTTGAGCCAGAAAGAGATTTCTCTCATGCAATTTTTGAATCCTATTGGATTTTGAAATGTTTTGTTTCATGTTGTTAAATTGTTTTGATTAGCTGCTAACAATTTGATACTTTTCGGATTTGCTCATAAATTAAAAATAAGTTTTAGACTCCGATGATTATATGCTCTTCGTTCAATATGCAAAATTAGACTTCAATAACAGAATTTGCAATGAACAATTCAATCTTTTTCTTGCACAATCTTATCGCAAAAAGAATAAATCAATGTTATTCCTTATGGGTTATGTGAGTTTCATCTGACCTTAAAAAAACAATTATAAACACATGAAAACATATGAATTAGTTATCAATGAGTAAATTTCAGCAAGCGCTACCCGGTCATATACTCGAATGGGTAAATATGAAAAAAGTATATTAGAATCCGGAATAAGTTAAACCAAATAGTGCGTTTTTTTATATTCCTCAGGGGTACTTAAGGTTTCTTTTTTAAACAATGTGGAGAAATGACTATTGCTATAGATACCTACTTTCTCTGCTATTTGTTTGATGGGTAAATCGGTGGTTATCAGCAGCATTTGTGCCCGCTCTATGCGTGTTCGGTTCACATAGTCCATAGGGCGAACACCCATCACTTTCAAAAACTGCTTCGACAAATAATCGGGACTCAAGCAAGCCATATCGGCCAAATCGTGCAATGATATTTTGGCATCCAGATGTTGATGTATGTAGCTGGTAAGTTTGCTAAAACGTTTGTGGGAAGCAATAACCTGCGATTCAGTAGCACTGTTGGAAATGAAGCGCGAAACAAGTTGATAGATAATGCCTTGTATTTCAATAATATCGACAACAGTTAGCTGCTTGCGACTTTTGGAAATCGAATAGAGCGATTTGCTGTTGTCGTAACTTGCAGGGTCGGGATTATTAATCTTTCCTTCGGGATTTAATTGGTTTAAGCGTTCGAACAAAATGTCATCGCCCTTTTTTGCATCCACCAAAAAGTTAAATCCAAAACTATCGAACAGGCTCTCGCAAAAAGCAATTTCGTCGAAAAAGCAAAAGTAAAAATGCCCCATTTCATTATCGCACTGATAACTGTGAAAAGTAAATTTTGGAATCAAAAAAAGTTTTCCTGGTGTTAAATGATATTCAGTATTATCAAGATGCACCCAGCCTTCACCTTCGGTTATGAGATATATTCGGTTAAATGGACTTATAATATTTTTATAGTTCCACCACATTCCAACATTATAGTAGCTATTGAACAACAACGAATTTGTAATATTAATCATAGGCTTTTTATGAGTAGAATTTGCTTTTTTTTCTTTGCTTATAAAGCACTAAATTTTCAAAATTTGAAAGACTTCAATAAATATTTATTTTTTTTAGTGTTATGGTCGTTTTTCTTTATAGTTCAATTATTAATTGAATTAATATAAATGAAATCAAAAAGAGTAATGATATAAATTTGAAATAAACAGGCTAAATATAACTATATATGCTTATTACAGTCTTGTAACCTTAGATTCGAAACAGAAATACAGTTTAATTATTGTAACATCTCTGTTTATAGAATTCCTAAATAATTATTTTAAATACTGATTCATTGCATCCTGAATTCAACATTATTTTAAAAATATAAAGTCCTTTTTGAATTTCGTTCAACGGAATTGAATAATAACTTTCAAAACAATTAGATGTAGTGATTAATCTACCTAAATTATCGTAAATTCTAAAAGTTGAAACTCCCACTAGTCCATCTACAATGACACTCTTATCTGATTGCTTAATTGTAATTTTATTTTCAGCAAATGTGGCAGCAGAAGTTGGTCCATCAAAGTAATTTATTAATTTAAATCTGTTGTTATTTGCAAATGACATTTGGCTTGTAAGGTCAAGATATTCTACTTTACCATTTGCATCATTTTTTATTATACCTTTATTCGAATCTGTATCGTCTTTATATTTAAACCAATGCCATCCAACAAATCGTCCTGATTTTAAAAGTTCAATCACACAATTTTGGTACCAGATTCCTCTTTCATTTTGAGTTTTCACAACCCAACCAGCCCCTGAATTAAGTGATGAAACCCAACCAGCATTGAAAGCATCCTCGCCTTTTACGTAGAATTCACCAACAATAAGTGGTTTGTCAATCCATTTTTGGTAAGTATCCGACCTAGTAATTTGATTATCCGGCCAATAATGGTCATAAAAATTTACCGAAACTACATCGCAATAATAAGCTGCCGCTTTCACAACACCTTCAATAGCCCTCGGACGACCATGAAGTCTGCTTCCTAAATTCAAATGATTTGGATCATATTTCTTCAGTGCAGCTGAAGTCACCTGATAATAATATTCAGCCAGCTTTGTTGCAAATGCTTTTAAAACAGAATCCGGAGCCTGATTTGCAAGTACTTGCTCTTTTGTGAGTTCGTTTGCCGTAGCAAAAGCTAAAGCAGCATCATAACTCGGATCGCCCGGCGAAAGATTTTTCAAAAAATTGTACAATTGATCCTGGTTGAAATTTATTTCATTATCAATAAAATACCCCAAAAGTTCCTTTTCATTTTTGTATTTTTCTAAATTCCTAGCATGTGAATCGCAAAATTCGGCAAATTTCGGATCAAGGACAAAAACATGACCGAGGTCTCCCTGAATTGCAGATGGAGTAGTATAATAGTTTTTACGTACATTTTTATAGGTTAGAAAAAAGTTAATCCTGAGGGTGTACGAAAATTTATTTGAACGAGTATTATTATAGCGTGATGTCTGTTCATCATCCGACACAAAATTCCCGGCGCCATTAAAGCCTAATTCCCTTAATCTGTCATAACCAGTAGCAGCTTCTGTATCGTCTTCAAAAGTATACAGACTATTCATGGCGATATTTATATGACCTTTACCCTCAGGATCAATAAACCACCAACGATTTCCAATTTTTTTTGTGTAAAAATAGCCGGTAGCTATCTCTGATATTTGATTTGAACTTCCGTATTTATTTACATCGAGTTCTGCAGCACTCGCAACTGGTGTAGATGGCAATAGGGTAATAAGTTTAGCCTGTTGAGTTGAAAAATTACCGGAGTTTGATCTGATTTGGATTGTTGCGGTTGATTGTGCTAAAGTAAAATTTGCAATACCAATAAATAATGTAGTAAGTATTTTTTTCATTTCACAAAATATGACTAAATGTCTGATAGTAGCTGTTTTTTATCAAAAATATATATTAATGAATAAGCTTGTTGGTTTAATTGGTTCATTTTATCAACCAGTGGTTTATACCATTCATAATCATTATTTACAATGCCCTTGTTCTAATCAAAATTCGAAGAGTCAACTCCTTTTGCTGCTGGATTATTGCCCAAATTTAGTATATGCTTTTTTGATTTAAGATTTTCTCGCCAATAAATGGTACAAACTTACAACATAATTGCCTATTTGATGAAAATTGAATTCAATAAAATGGTAAATTAGTACAAAACATAAGCGAAAAATATTCCAAAAGTTCAAATACAACAAGGTCGATGCTAATTGTCTTATTATTTTTAGTATAATTGTAAGTTGTTTTATCTGACACTTCGAAAAATGAAATACATACAGTTGCTAATTTTTGCTTTTATATTGCCATTTATCAATGTTCACGGAGTACAAAATGCTTATTTCGAGCACTTGAAAGTTAGCAATGGACTTTCACATTATTCAGTCAATTCACTTTACCAGGACGAAAATGGTTTGGTGTGGATTGGTACACGAGATGGATTAAACCGCTACGATGGAAATGAAATTACAGTGTACAAACAGGTTAAAGGAGACTCAACAGCCCTTTTTGGGAACAATATCCGGTCGGTTTGTGGCGATAAAAAAGGACTCCTTTACATGCAATGTAAATCGGGCGTGCTCTCTTTCGACCTGAAAACCGAAAAATTTAAAACCATCCGCCGACAGGATGTTTCGACCATTGCCTATGGAAAAGATAACCTGTGGTTTTGTTCATCCGACACTATTTTCAGGTATCGTCCAAATGATTCACCCAATTTGCAGCTCTATACTACTTTTTCAACTAAAATGATGCGGGCATCTGTTATGCTCGAGACGAACGATAAACTGCTTTATGTTGCAACCAATACAAATGGCGTTTTGGTTTACGATCGCAATTGTAAAATTGTAAAACAATGGAACATAAGCGATATAATGAGTTTTTACGAAGACAGTAAAAAAAACGTGTGGGTGTGTACGCGCTTTACCGGACTATACAAAATTGGCTTTGCAGGCAATACTATTACTTCCTATCAAAATAATCGTGCCAACCCCGAAAGTTTACCTGATAATTTTGTACGTACCATTTGCGAAGACGATTTTGGCAACTACTGGATTGGATTATACACTGGTTTGTGTAAACTCAATTCAGAAAAAGAAAAATTCACCTATTTCAGATATGAACGACAGTTATCGCACGGTTTAAGTAATGCTTCGGTTTGGGCAATCATTAACGATGCTCAGGGTACACTTTGGGTGGGAACATATTTTGGTGGCATCGATTTATATAATCCTAAATTTTCAATTTTCAATTATTATGGAGCTTATAACAATACAGCAAATTCCCTCAGTAGTCCGGTAATAGGACGAATAATTGAGGACAACATTGGAAATTTGTGGATAGGTACAGATGGAGGTGGTCTGAATTATTACGATCTCAAAACGCAGGTCTTAAAGTCGTACAAATCGAATGGAACAAAAAATGGCATATCGACTAACACTATAAAAGCACTGTGGCTGGACGAGAAACGCAATAATTTGTGGATTGGCACGCACAGAGGTGGTTTAAATAAACTGAATTTACGCACTATGCAATTTACTGTTTTCCAAAACAACCCCAATAATCCAAAAAGCATTCCAAACAATAATGTACGCGAAATTGTACACAACAATGATACGCTTTTTCTGGCCACTCAAAACTCCATCGGGATTTTTGACTTGCGTTCCGAAACTTTTTCAACACTCAGGTTTAAAAAAGTTGATTTGTCAAACAGGGAGATTCCCGATTTGTATCTCGATTCGAAAAACCGATTGTGGTTTGCCCTTTCGAATAATGTATATTCATATCAATTGAAAACTGAAAAACTAAAAAAATACAATTCGAACAACAATGTCCTTATATTCTTCGAAGATAGCAAACACAGGATTTGGGCAGGCACTGATGGAGATGGCATTTATTTATTCAACGAAAAAACACAGGAATTTGAACCGAATACTGAATTTGATAAATTTTTACCTTCAAAATATATTATTGATTTCAGGGAATCAAAAGGTGGATATTTTTATATTTCGACCAATGCCGGTTTGTTAATTGTAGATACAGAACTGCAACATGCACAAATTCTGAACAACACCATTGGATTTCCGTTGGAAGCATTGAATGAAAACAGCATACATATTACCGATAAAAATGAAGTTTTTGTGGGTGGTATCAACGGAATGGTTTCGTTTCAGGAAAAAGACCTGAATATTCCCCGGGTGGATTATACTGTGAATATTTCAGGGATTCGTGTGAACAATAAAAAAATAAGTCCGGGCGAATCCTCCATTATCAAACAATCATTGCCTTATCTCAACGAGATTGTGCTTAAACCGGAACATTCGGTCATAACTATTCTTTTTTCAACAACGAATTATATCAATGTTCTTAAAACAGATGTCCAATACCAGTTGGTGGGTTTCGACAAAGAATGGAATGATGCTAACTACCAGCAAAGTATCACATACACCAATCTGAATGCAGGTAAATACACATTGAAAATCAGGGGGAAAAATCAAACCAGTGCAGGTATATTTCCGATGAAAGAAATTACAATTACAGTACTTCCGCCATTTTACAAAACCACGCTTGCATATATTATTTATTTGCTTCTGAGTTTTATAATAGCAGTAATTGTGATTCGTTTTTATACTTCAAAAATTAAACTGAGTACCTCGCTCGAATACGAAAAGCGGGAGAAAATTCAGATTGAAGAACATAATCAGTCGAAGTTGCGGTTTTTTACCAATATCTCGCACGA
>CAYXQZ010000183.1:2529-6118 GCA_964466415.1 uncultured Paludibacter sp. | reverse complement strand
AATCTACCCTCGGACGAACCATGAATTAAATGTGCAGCTGCACTTAAATTATTGCGTAGTTCTTCGTTTTCGTCGCACGACTTTAGCGTCGCAGGAGTACCAAAATAGCCGTATTTTCGAATTAATCGGTCTATTTCTTTGTCTTCGCCAAACTCTTTCAGCGCTGGAGCTAATACAATTAATTCACCTGCATCATCAATAGCCATACGGGTACGATAAACAGATTTATTGCCCAACCAAGTACTTTTAAACTCTGTAGGATCCAGATAAACAACAATTTTTTTCAGCGGTTTATCCAACAAATCGAAATTCACCTGAAGTGCTAATTTTGCAGCTTTGGTAAACACATCGTAATCGTCGCCAATATACAAACCACGACACTTAATTTTGCCATCGGTTTTATCCAAACCAACTACCGTTTGAACGTATACAATGGGTAAGTTTTGTGTAAAATTATCCGAAGCATAATTAAAAATACGACGTACAGGTGTATCAGCATGACCCATCATGCGTTCCATGCCGTAAGCAGCACCCACAAAATGACTTTTGTTAATCCCCTCAACGCCACCAGTACCAACAAAAATATTTTTGTTGTAATTAGCCATTCCTACTACTTCGTGTGGCACAACTTGTCCGAGCGAAAGAATTAAATCGAAATTACCTTCTAACAATAATTTATTTACCTGAGCTGGCCATGGAAATTCAACTGCACCTCCCGAAACTTCTTTTACAAATTCGGCAGGCACATAACCCACAGTCACTACATCATTGCGCCAATCGTGTTCACGAACCAACGAAGCAGGCATAGAACCAAACATGTGGTCGATTTGATGGGCAGTCATAGGTGAGTGTGTTCCCAAAGCAGGAAGCACATCGGTCATAGCATCGCCATAGAATTGCCAAGCATATTCAGTCAACTCCCCTGCCCTACTTGGCAAACGCGTATAATCCGGCGGAATAGCGAGCACTTTATGCTTCTTTCCAATTTTCTCTAATGCTTCGAAAAGACCTGCTTTTAAGTCGGCAGAAGAAAATTCGGTATCAATTGAACCTCTTTCGTAGTATAGCATAATATTTTATTGGCCCCCTAAATCCCCCTAAAGGGGGACTTTTGGTTAGCTCTTTTATTGATTTCTTATTTTTTGTAAATACTATTTATATGCTTTTAAAATATTGTTGGTCTTTCTAAATTCCCCCTTCAGGGGGTTAGGGGGCCGTCTTTTATCTCTTTACCCGCGCATTTCCACCCCAGATACTCCAAACCATATCTTCATCAGCAGGTTGAGCATAGTCGGTAAGGAAAGTAGTTGCTAATGCACCCGAAGCCCAACCAAATTTTGGCCAAGTATCAGGTTCCCAGCCTTTCAGAATGGCATACAGCAATCCACCAACAAAACCATCACCACCGCCAATGCGGTCGAGTACATTAATTTTACGTGGCATAATCACATGCCAGTTTTCTTCTTCGAGCATTACGGCTCCCCAAAGATGTTCGTTTACGCTCACTACTTCGCGCAAAGTTGTAGCGTATACCGATGCATTTGGAAAAGCCTCTTTTACGCGACCAATCATGCCTTTGAAACCTTCAATTTCGGCTTCGATACCTTTGCCACCCGCTTCGGGACCTTGTATACCCAAACAAAGTTGGAAATCTTCTTCGTTACCAATTAAAATATCCGACACAGAAGCAATTTCGGTGAATATCTCACGTAATTCTTTATCACGACCTTTCCAAAAAGAAGCACGGTAATTCAAATCGAACGAAATACGTGTTCCTGTTTTCTTGGCATATCGTGCTAATTGCAAGCAGAATTCACTTGTTTCGACCGATAAAGCACCAATCAAACCCGACAAATGCAGAATTTGAACGCCTTCTTGTACAAAGATACGTTCCAAATCAAAATCTTTCACATTCAACGTACGTCCTACTTCGCCAGCACGGTCGTTCAATACACGTGGTCCACGAGTACCAAAACCACTATCGGCAATATTAAACTGGTGACGATAACCCCATGGATCACCTTGAGGAACTTCAACACCCTCATAATCCATGTTGCGAGCACGCAAGTTGCTTTTTATCATTTGTGCAATGGGACTATCCTTTACAAAAGTAGTCAAAACTTTTACCGGAAGTCCTAAATAAGAAGCAATACTAGCCACATTTGTTTCGGCACTCGAAACTTCCATTTCGAACAATTTGCTACTATGAACTGGCTGTCCATTCACCGGAGTAATACGAACGCCCATGCTTGTAGCTACCATCAGAGCGTATTTTGTGTCTTTTTTTAGTGTTATCATAATATTTAATTTACGGCCACCTAAATCCCCCGAAGGGGGACTTTTAAGACCAAGTATATTTTAAATTTTCAGAGAATCTGTCTTTAAGTCCCCCTTCGGGGGATTTAGTGGGCTAAAATAACGTTCTGGAAATTCCCAATTCCAAACCTCTTAATTCCGCCATTCCTCTTAGCATTCCTATGCCTGAATAACCAGGATTGGTTTTTTTATGCAAGTCATCGAGCATTTGATGTCCATGATCGGGACGCATTGGGATATTGCGTTTATACGTATATTGCACTACCAACAAGGCTTTCATGGCTTCGTACATATCCACATCGCCATCCAAATGGTTGTCTTCGTAGAAGTCACCCTCATCGTTTCGGCATGTACTGCGGAAATGAACATAATACAAGCGTTCGCCAAATTCGCGTAACATAGCTGTCAAATCGTTGGTGGACGAAACCCCAAACGATCCAGTGCATAAGCAAATTCCGTTAGCTTTGCTTGGCACCGCAGCAAAAAGTTTACGAACATCATCAGCATTACTCAAAATACGAGGCAAACCAAGAATTGAACGTGGAGGATCATCGGGGTGAATTGCCATCAGCACACCTACTTCATTTGCCACATGGCAAATTTCATTGATAAAATAAAATAAATTATTGCGTAAATGACTTTCATCAATGCCCTTGTAAGTATCTAAAGCTGCCTGAAATTGTTCCAACGAGAAACTTTCTTCTGCTCCAGGAAGTCCGGCAATCATATTTCTTGTCAATTTTTCTTTCTCGCTTTCAGCCATTTCGTCAAAGCGTTTTTTAGCTTTCGAAATCTGTTCAACCGTATAATCCTTTTCAGCATTCGGACGTTTCAGAATATACAAATCGAAAGCTACGAATGCAGCCATTTCGAAGCGTAATGCTTTCGAGCGGTCGGGCATTTCATAAGCCAAATCGGTACGTGTCCAGTCGAGTATTGGCATAAAATTATACGTTACAATACGAATATCACATTCAGCCAAATTACGAACGGTTTGTTTATAATTTTCGATATACTGTTTGTAATTTCCAGTACGTTTTTTAATATCTTCGTGCACTGGAACACTTTCCACTACCGACCATATTAAACCGGCTTCCGCAATCATTCTTTTGCGGTATTTAATTGCCTCAACAGGCCAAACCTCACCATTTGGAATTTGGTGTAATGCTGTTACAATATCTGTTGCACCAGCTTGTCGAATATCCCAGAGTGATACTGGATCGTTTGGTCCATACCATCTCCACGATTGTTTACATAAATACATAATCTTTAT
>CAYXQZ010000183.1:0-2429 GCA_964466415.1 uncultured Paludibacter sp. | reverse complement strand
TTTAAATGTCTTTCGTATATATTTTCTTCCACACAATTGCCAATAATATCGGCATATTTTTCGAGCATTCCGGTGTATGTATCACCCATTTCGGAAGCTACTTTGTATGCCACATGTATTAACTGACGAAAATTAGGATTATAATCAGCATGTCCTGGAATATGACGCAGTGTATTAGCAAATTTCTCACTCGACCAAGCATTAACCTCTTCAATAGTTGGCAGTTGCGAATTATCAATTTCAATTACATCGGCATAAGGCGCACATAATTCTTCGCTACGATTCAGTGAGTTAGCATAAATCTGCTTGGCTAAATCGAGCGCTTCGCCACCAGCTACAGCCAGCCCTATTACCTCTTCGAGCCACGTTGTACCAGCCGTTTTTACGTGTAAACCTTTGTCGTATTTTTTAATAATAGCGGCCATAATTGGATAAATGGAAAATTTATCGCTTCCTGAATGCACACTCAGTTTCAATTCTTGCGGTAAACCAAATTCGTTAACTGCAAAATCAATTACCAATACATCTTCTTCAAATTCCTTTGCAAATTGCTGTAAATCACCTTTATAGTCAACACCTTTATTAAAACGCCCGGTAAATTTTGGTGCAATGGTTTGAGCAGGAACTCCTTTATCGGCCAACATTTTAAGGATAAAAAGCATTTCGAGCGGTGTTTGCGGACTTTCTACTTCGTCCATCGAAACTTCGGTAATGAAATTACCTACGCCTTTTTCTGTTTTCAAAAAGTTATAAATATCAGCCGCTTGTTGTGTTGCTGCCAAAAATTTATTGGCAATTTTTTCCAACATTTCAGGTGTAACTTCTAAAACATGGTCGAAACCAGGAATTTGAAGTTTACCAACATATTTGCTACACGACGAGATGAACGCCTGAATATCAGCGGGATTACTTTCCTTACCAATAAACGAAGCTACATCCAAGGTGAAAAAATCGGAATGCGCTACAAATGGAGCTACATTGCTAAAATTAATATGGTCGGCATCCACAAAATACGGCCCTGTGTAACCAAGTGCCACAACTGCTGCATCCGCTTCTTTGCGCGTATCAGCAGGATGTGAGTGAACATACGTGTGTTCACGATTTGATTTATTCCATACGGGATTAATTTCCAAACCCTGACTGTTGGCTCTCATTATTCCACGTAGCTGCGCCTCGCCTTGATGCGAAAAGCGGTCGCCTACACCTAAACTAAATTTACCTAATTGCATATACTTGTTTTTTTAATTTATTTTAATTCGGAAAAATGCATAAACGCTTCAATATTTTCTTTGATAAGAATATCGATGGGCATATAATTAATTTTGTTGACTTCCTGATTGAAAATCAATTTTTTACACATATCTTTTGCTGATAAATAGGACTGTTTTTCAGGGCGTTGGGCTAACAACAACGATATAACACCTTTTTTGAGATAAGCTATATTTTCGTCGAGCAAGTCATAACCGATAAGTCGTACATTGTTGATTTCTAAGGCTTCAAACTTTTTGGCCAACCTAAAAACCTTTGAATTGAAAGTGATAGCAGCGCGCAAATTGGGGTTTTGATTAAATAAATTGCGCAATAACTCTTTGTTGGAAGCTTCATTATCGTCGAGTAATTCGGCTTCAATGAGCTGAAGTTTGGAGACCAATTCGTTTTCCTTCAGATAATTCATAAATCCGTTATACCGATTTCGTGTTTGATTGGATACAGAGCCTTTACGTTTGGTACGAATTACAAGAATTGAATCATTCGTGTTTAATTGTTCCACTAAAAACTTAGCTGCGATATATCCACTCAACGTTGAATTTTGACCGTAATACGTCAAAAAATCAGCTTCTTCAATCATAGAATCGATAAATGAAAACTGCACACCAAACTCGCTTAACTGATTAGTTAACAGTAGCGTTTCATCTTTAAAAATAGGAGCAATAAAAACAGCATCCGGCAAGTTTTGAAGCAATTTAGCCGCCACATCATTGAACGAATTCACATCGAACTGATCAAAACACGCTTTTTCGAATGACACATTATAACCTGAAAATTCGGGCATTGCCATCTCAAATCCTTTTTCAACCGTCGACCAATAATCGCCAGGTTGATTTTGTGGAATTAAATAAATAAAACGGAATATTTTTTTGGATGCCAACGAACGAGCCAGAATATTAGGCGTGTAATTAAATTCATCGAGCACCTTGGTTACAGCCTCCAAACTTTTAATAGACACATCGCCACGTTTGTGCAAAACACGGTCGACAGTACCTTCAGACACACCCGCCATGCGAGCAATATCTTTTATACGTAAGTTGGAATTGTCGTTTTTCATGTATTTATATTAATAAACCGTGTACGCACACAGTAATTAAATGCAAAGATACAAACAATTTTGAATTATCAATACAAAAATCGATACTGTGTGCGCACACGGA
>CAYXQZ010000182.1:0-6139 GCA_964466415.1 uncultured Paludibacter sp. | reverse complement strand
GTATGTGTGTACCGATAGAACGTTACACACGCCGATTGCAGTTTACGCTATGCAGCAAGGGAAGCACGTGGCAGTAGAGGTGCCTGCTGCCAATACCATCGAAGAGTGTTGGTTGCTTGTGGATACAGCAGAAAAGTGTCGTCGCCATTGCATGATGTTAGAAAACTGCTGCTACGATGCCACTACCATGGCTGTTTTAAATATGACAAAGCAGGGTCTTTTAGGTGAAATATTTCACGCAGAGGGTGGTTATATTCATGATTTAAAACAAATCAACTTTGACCAAAGAGATCATTACCTGGATTTTTGGTCAATGCGTGGAAATCCTTATCCTACACATGGCTTAGGGCCACTTTGTCAATTATTGGATATTCATAGGGCAGATAAATTAGAGTGGTTAACTTCGGTATCTGGTGGTCAGTTTAATTTCCCGGTATCAGATGATTCAGATTTTAGAAAAGAATGTAGATTGGGGAACATGAACACCACTATTATTCGAACAAAAAAAGCGAAAACAATAGTTTTGCAACACGATATTTCAAGTCCCCGGCCATACAGTCGAAATTATCTGTTAAGTGGCACTAAAGGATTTGTACAAAAGAGGGAAACTTTCCGATTTGCCATTTTGCCGGATACAAATGAATATCTTTCAGAGCAGGCAACAGAAAATCTATTGAAACAATATGAACATCCGTTTTTTAAAGAAACCGGAGAGTTGGCACGGAGGGTTGGTACACACGGTGGTATGAATTTTATTATGGATTATCGGCTGGTTTATTGTCTGAAAAATGGTTTACCATTGGATATGGATGTGTACGATGCTGCTGAATGGTCGGCAGTTATTGAACTTTCAGCTCAATCTGTTACAAGCAATTCAACCCCTGTCAGATTTCCCGATTTTACCCGTGGGAGCACTCAAAAGTAAGATGTCAGCAATTTAACCAAAACTCTATATTTCAACAATATAATAAACAAATTAAAGAATAAAGATGAGCGAAATTAATTTAAAAGACCTGTATAAATGGTGTAGTATACCTGTAGGTGAATTAGAAAATAACAAAGAAATCAAAACGCCTTTCCGAATGGTAAAAGACTCAGCCGAAATGGGAGAAGTTATGGCACGTGATTTTGTAGAGGAAATCAAGCAAGCCAATCTTGAAGGTCGCCCTATCAGAGCCATTGTTCCCTGCGGACCGAAATGCTGGTATGCGCCATTTGCAAGGATGGTAAATCAGGAGAAAGTTTCACTCAAAAGCCTCACTGTTTTTCACATGGACGAATGTCTCGACTGGCAAGGAAATCTGTTGGCAAAGAATGACCCATACAATTTCAGAACATTTATGGAAATTCATTTTTATGGAGATATTCTGCCTGAACTTTCAGTGCCAGTTTCACAGCGCTACTTTCCCGAACCCAAATTAATTGATTTTATTAAGGAAAAAATAGCAGAAGCTCCCATTGATATTACCTTGGGTGGATGGGGTCAGGATGGACATATTGCCTACAATCAGACACGTCGTCACCCATTCAGTAAAATTTCTATTGAAGAGTTGAGAAATTGCGAATTACGGGTACAGGAAAATAACCTTGACACCATAATAACACTTGGACAAAGGTCTTTTGGAGCCGCTTACCAGTTTGTACCGCCTATGTCGATTACGCTTGGAATAAAAGAATGTCTTTCTGCCAAAAAAGTAAGACTATATAGCGATACTGGCACCTGGAAACAAACAGCATTGCGCGTTGCGCTGTTTTCGGATATTACGGTGGAATATCCCATGACTCTGCTACAGGAACACCCTGATGCATTGATTACTGCCACAGAAGAAACAGCCTCTCATCCAATTTCCGAAAATCCTGAATGGGAATTTAAAGGAATTAATGTATGAGCGCTTTGAAACCACTGAATACGAATTCCCTTTGTTACAATCACATTGTAGGAACAGGGGGAATTGGTGCCGGAATTGTGTTTTCGCTCGATGGAAACCATACGCTCGGACGTAACGAGAGCCGACTGGGCGAGTTGGAGCCATTTCGCGATTATTGCAAGCAGCATATTATTATGCACTACATTGCCATATTGCTCAATGCAAGTAATAAAGCCGTTTTTCAATCTTTTCCGATTGGGAAAGTGGGTAACGATATCGAAGGGAAACGACTTAAAGAGATGATGAGTGAAGCGGGAATGAATACAAAATTTGTTGCAGTGTGTTCGGATTCACCCACACTGTTCAGCGTCTGTTTTCAGTATTCCGATCGTTCAGGAGGAAATATTACAAGCTCCAATAGTGCAAGTAATTTGGTGAACGAAGAGGATATCAATTTGTTTTTCGGGGATTACCAGTTGGATGGAAAAAAGGGAATTGTATTGGCCGCACCCGAAGTCCCGGTTGAAACCCGCATTAAGCTTTTGCAAAAAGGCAAAGAGTTTGGGATGTTCAATGTTGGATCAGTTCTCTCTTCGGAAATAGCGTCATTTGAGAAACAAAACGGATTTAAAATGACAGATTTGCTGGCAATCAATATTGACGAAGCGCAACGTATAGCAGGAATTGAAGATAAAAACTCCGAAAGCGCTGATATAGTCGAGAAGTGCATATCAAAGCTAAAAAAAATGAATCCGCATATGATTGTGCTCATTACTGATGGTGCAAATGGTTGTTATTGCAGCAAAGATAATCAGCTGGAATTTACTCCGGCACTTAAAACCGGGGTGGTTTCAACTGCAGGTGCAGGCGATGCTTTTTTAGCTGGTACAATTGCAGGGATTTGTTGCGGATTGCCGCTTTTTAAAGGTTATAGCAATACCGAAATCAATCAATCTCCTTTGCAAACTGCCATAGAGTTAGGTACGGCATTAGCATCATTGTCAGTCACTTCGGCTGATACCATACACGAAGGTGCTGATGCTGCAAGTGTTTATAAACACATTCAACAGGCAGGTTTAACTATGTCTGAAAATTTTAAAAATCTATTTGCTAACAATTAAAACGATAAAATATGGGTTACAAACTAAGATTTGTTCAAAAGTTCCAATTAAGTAAAGCGATTGAGTTCCTTGAAATTGAAAAGCAATTTGAAGAATTTGAACAACGATATCCGGAATTTCCGAAAGGAAAACGTTACCTCCCCATTTGTGGAATGCATCCTTCAAATACCCTGATTTGGGAATGTGATTTCGAGACCTTAGATGAACTTCAGGCAATACACAATTTTTTAATGAGCGATAACAGGCATGAAGAGTTGTTTCAGGTTCAATCTCAATACATGCTCGATGCCTATACTGAAATTTATCGTCCGTATAATTCATAATTAAATCAAAATCAATATGAAGATCTATTCAATACAGGATGTTATTCCTGAAAAAAACATAGTTATATTTTCTCCTCATTTCGATGATGTCCTCTTTATGACTGGCGGGTATATTCTTGAACTGAAAAATGCAGGATTGCTTGATACAAAAAAATTTCATGTAAATCTCTTGTTTTCAAGAAGTAATTATCAGGCAGGATCGGGAAATGCAAATTTCGATACAAGTCTGGAACGTATTAAACTGGCAACAGGCAACCGGATAATTGAAGACCAGGAGTGCCTGAATGAGATGTTGGGAGCATTTAATTATGTGTATCAAATCATAGGTGAGGATGAATGCTTTACCCGTGGTAAGGCAATGGCTGATAGCGAAATGGAATTCCCGCACGGCATGTATGACGATTTCACGGTAGCCGATTCCGAAATATTTGAACGCATGAAACAACGGGTCATGCAATGGGCAGAGCAGGAAAATACAGCCTTGGTTTTCCCAATGGCTATCAAAGAACATATCGATCATTTTATAACCAGAGAAGCCGGGATAATTGTTGCAAAAGAGTTAGGCAACAAAGCTAAAGCAAGCTTTTACTTTCAGGAAGATAAGCCTTATGGTGGTATTGCCGAACAAGATGAATTGGACAGAATGGAAGATTTTATTCGTGAAAATCAGCTTGAAAATCGCTTGTATATCTACCAACCGCAAGCGATCATTGATTTAGGTTTCAAACATTATATAAGTCAGGTAGAGGAAGTGTATAAACAAGGCATTTTAGGTCGTGCCGAATTCTGGAAAAACAACAGAAAATCAGATAATTACCTTGATAGAATTTGTGTCTTTAAACCGGTAAAAGAATGAAAAAGAGCATGAAAAATTCAAATACATTGATAGTTCCGTTATTGATAATAGGTTTGCTTTTTTTTGTAATTGGTTTCGGTGTTGGGATTAGTGGATTTTTAACTCCCTTTCTGAAAGATGCACTAAATCTTTCCGTAACGCAATCCTATCTGGTAACGGTAGCCATTTTTTCGGCATTTGTTGTTTTTGGCTCTCCGGCAGGCTGGGTAGTCAAGAAAGTTGGGTATAAAATGAGTATTGTGTTTTCGTTACTTATTATGGCTATCGGCATGGTATTGTTTGTACCGTCGGCTAATATGGCTAGTTTCCCTGTTTTCTTATTGGCATTATTCATTGGAGGAATAGGAAATACCTTACTTCAGGCCTCTGTAAATCCTTATGTAACCATTGTAGGGCCGCAGGAGAGCGCCGCTGCACGAATGTGCCTCATGGGTATAATGAATAAACTTGCCTGGTGGATGGGTCCTGTATTTCTTGGTCTGTTTTTGGATTTGAAAAATGTACAGTTAAGTCAGGTTTCTTTCCCGTTTTACATCGTTACAGGAATTTTATTAGCCCTTAGTGTGTTTGTCTTTTTTGCACCTCTTCCCGAGGTAAAAGCAGCTGGCGAAGATGAAACGGAGGAAAATTCGGGCAGCAACTTCGTTAGCGGAAAAACCAGTGTATTTCAAATACCACATTTATTGCTGGGAGTGCTGGCATTGTTTTTTTATGTAGGTGTCGAAACAATTCCAATGGTTTCAATCATTGGTTTTGCCAAATCAATATTTGGTGAGAACGTGGCGAATCCGGAAGGATTTGCAAAATATGTTCCGATTGGGATGTTTCTTGGTTACATTTTAGGTGTAGTGTCTATTCCTAAATTGATTTCGCAAACCAAAGCCCTACAACTATTTACGGTAATTGGTTTATTCGCAGCGTTGTGCGTTATTTTTCTCCCCAGCGAGTTGGGAATTTATGCTTTGGTAGCCATAGGATTTGCTAACTCAATTATGTGGGGAGCAATTTGGCCACTTGCAATTGCTGATTTGGGTAAATTTACCAAAACAGGTGCTTCGCTTCTGGTAATGGGTATAGTCGGTGGAGCTGTACTTCCATTTGTTTTCGGCTTTTTACTCGATATGTTTAAAACTACCGAAGTTTCAACAGCAGCAGATTACCAACATGCTTACATCGTATTTATTCCTGCTTACCTTTTTATACTATACTTTGCCACAATTGGGTATAAAATAAGGAAATAAAGTAAAACTGGTTTTTTTGAAATTGAATAACAGAATAGAAGAGAAGATGCTGGAACAACTGAAACAAGATGTATTTAAAGCAAACCTGGAATTAGTAAACCATGGTTTAGTTATTTTTACCTGGGGTAATGTTAGTGGTATTAATCGTGACGAAGGGTTTGTGGTAATAAAACCAAGCGGTGTTTCATATAGCGCTATGAAATCAAGTGATATGGTAGTGGTAGATTTAAAAGGTAAAGTTATCGAAGGAATTCTTAAACCATCAAGCGACCTGGCAACCCATTTAGAGCTATACCGTAGTTTTCCCAACATAGGAGCAGTTGTTCATACTCATTCCGAATGGGCAACTTCATGGGCACAGGCAGGGCTCGGGATACCTTGCCTTGGTACAACTCAGGCAGATTATTTTTATGGTGAAATACCCTGTACAAGAAAAATGACAGAGAGTGAAATCAATGGAGATTATGAATTGGAAACAGGACGGGTTATTGTAGAATGCTTAAAGGACATAGATCCGATGAAAACTCCGGGTGTTCTGGTGAATAATCATGGACCATTCAGTTGGGGCAAAGACCCTGTTGATGCAGTACATAATGCAGTTGTAATGGAAGAAGTGGCAAAAATGGCTTTTCGAACCATATCGCTCAATCCTCAGACAACAATGCCACAGGTACTAATAAACAAGCACTTTTTTCGCAAACACGGAATAAATGCTTACTATGGGCAATAA
>CAYXQZ010000181.1:0-6158 GCA_964466415.1 uncultured Paludibacter sp. | reverse complement strand
CGTGTTGCTTCGCCACCATCCAAGGCGCGGTGGTCGTAAGTCAGACTTAAACCTATGTAAGGCACAAATGCATAAACGCCATCGCCTAAATCTTTGGGACGTGGAACAATGGTATTTACTCCTAAAATAGCCGATTGAGGGAGATTAATTACCGGTGTAAACATTTCTACACCATAAGCACCAAGGTTTGAAACGGTAAAAGTAGCCGCTTCGGCTGCTAATAACTCGGGCGAAATAGAGCCTTTTTTGCAATTGGCAGCCACTTCTTTGAATTGATTCGACAATCCGATAATCGAAAGGTCGTCGGCGTTTCGTACTGATGGTACCATCAAACCACGTTCGGTATCCACAGCAAGTCCTAAATGCACTTTGTTGAACAAACGCATGCTGTCACCTAAGAAGTGCGAGTTTACGTTCGGGAATTTTTTCAACGCTTTAATTACTGCAAAACAAACAAAATCGTTGATTGTAAGGTTGGCTGACAATGTTCCGGCTTCGAAAGCAACTTTGGCTTTTTTGCGTAAGTTTTGGATATTGCGTGCATCTGCACCCAAATGGTGGGTAAGTTGTGCCGAATTTTGAATAGAAGCGTGCATTGCTTTCGCAATCAGTTTGCGCATATTCGAAAGTTTTTGGTCGGCATAATCCACACCATAAACTGCATTTACAGGTGGTGGCAATAAGTCGGCAGCTTTTGCAGTACCAGCCAATCCCGAACCTGCACCTTGAGGCTGAACGCCTTCTTTGGCGGCAATCACTTTAGCAAGCGGAGTCAGTTTCGGGCGGTTTTCGAGTGCCGCTTTCACATCTTTTTCAATCACACGACCGTTTGGACCTGAACCTTCCAATTGAGAAGCGTCAATAGCTTCGGCGGCTGCAAGGTTTTTGGCACGAGGGGAAACAAAAGATTGATGTGATGATGTGATGATTTGTTGATGTGATGATTCTGTAGCTACAATAACTTCCACTTTTGCAGGTTCCTCGGTTTTTGCAATTTCTGGAGACGCAATGCTTTGCGACTCTACGGGTGCACCACCTTGTAATAATCCTTTATAATCATCACCTGGCTGACCGATAACCATCATATCCAACAACACAGGCACTTCGTCGCCATCGTTGTAAAAACATTCTAAAACAACACCATCAAGTGGAGATTCTTCTTCGAATGATGCTTTATCTGTTTCGTAGGAGAATAAAACATCGCCTTTTTTTACTGTATCACCTTTTTTCTTTTTGATTTCGGTAATGATACAACTTTCAACCGATTGACCCTGTTTGGGTAGAATAATAACTGTTGTCATATAATTATTTAAAGCCCCCGAAATCCCCCAAAGGGGGACTTTTGGATAGCTATGTTTTTAATTTTATATCTATAAAAAAAGTTTTTAAATCAGAGAATAAGTCTTTAAGTCCCCTGTAGGGGGATTTAGGGGGCTGCTATTATCTTCATGAATTTTTCATAAGCTTCCATCCACTCTTCCGTATTTTCAGGTGTAAATTCGTCCAGTTGAACCGATTCACCAATAATCTGGCGCATTTCCTGCAACGAATCAACACAACCTGCGGCCTTTGCCTGAATCATAATATTACCAATAGCAGTTGCTTCGGATGGTCCAGCAATAACGGGAATACCGATTGAGTTGGCTGTCCATTGATTTAATAACGGATTTTTTGAACCACCACCAATTACGTGTAACTTTTCTATGGGGAATGGCGCTAAATTTTTCAACAAACCTAACACGTATTTGTATTTCAACGAAAGACTTTCGAAAATACAACGAACAAATTCGGCATGACTTGAAGGTGCTGTTTGATCGGTTTTTTTGCAATAATCAACAATTGCTTTTGTCATACTTGCCGGATTTGCAAACGAAGCATGATCTGTATCCACCATCGATTGAAATGCAGGAACAGTATCAGCCATTTGCACTAATTTTTCGTAAGCATAAGTGATTCCTTCTTTTTTCCATTCTTTCAGGCATTGTTCAAGCAACCACATGCCGGTAATATTTTTCAAAAAACGAGTTGTTCCTTCCACACCACCTTCGTTGGTGAAGTTAAGTGCCGAAGTTGTTTCGTTTATAATTGCATCTTTTACTTCAATACCCATAAGCGACCAAGTTCCTGAGCTAAGGTAAGCAAAGTTCTCGTTGCTTGCAGGAACAGCAGCTACAGCAGCACCAGTATCGTGTCCGGCAACTGCAACTACTTTTACTTTGCCTAATTCGCTTTCTTCTGCTAAATCATCTCTTAATGTTCCAATCACATGTCCAGGCAATACAATTTCACCAAGTATAGAAGGTGAAACGCCCGCTTTTTCGAGCAATTCAACTTCGAACTGTTTGGTGCGTGGGTTTAAAATTTGCGATGTAGAAGCAATGGTATATTCAACTATTTTATTGCCAGTAAGCATATACGCCAATGCATCCGGCATAAATAAAATTTCTTTGGTGGCTTTTAATAATGAGTTATTGGCTTGTGCTAATGCAAAAAGTTGGTACAAGCTATTGAAATTCATAACCTGAATTCCAGTAAGGTCGTATACTTTTTCGCGAGGAACTATTTCGAAGTATTTTTCGGGAGCACCAACAGTGTGTGGGTCGCGGTATGCATAAGGAGCACCAAGAATTGAACCATCTTCGGCAATAAGTGCAAAATCAACTCCCCAAGTATCTATGCCTATCGAAGTTATTTCAATACCTTCGGCTTTGGCAGCCACTAATCCTGCTTTTAAATGCTCAAATAAGGAATATATATTCCAATGAAAATGATTGCCGATTTGAAGTATTTGGTTTGGAAAACGGGTTAACTCCTTCATTTGAAGGCGGCCATTTTCGAGACTTCCTAGAATGGAACGACCACTGGTTGCTCCAAGGTCGAATGCGAGGAAAGATTTGTTCTTCATTTGTACACTTTTAAAGTTGCTGCAAAGATAAATGTATTTGCAGCAACCAAAATTGTATTTATTGACTTTATAGCTTCGTTTTTTGATAAACCCCTAATCCCGCAATGGGTTATTGCAAAATTCTGTAAAAGTTGCGGTAAAACAGAATTTATTTAACGGGATTAGGGGTAGTTTTTTGTCTTAGGTCAAAAGTCTAATGTCTAAAGTTTTTTGTAATTTCAACCTTCGTCATTTGACTTTCGACATTTGACATTTGTCTTATTTATAAATCGGTCCGTAAGTCTGACAAGCACGATAATCAGCTCCTTCGGCATCCATTCCGAAAGCAGCCCAAGCACTCGGACGGAAAACCTTATCAGCAGGAACATTGTGCATACAAACCGGAATTCGCAATATCGAAGCCAATGTAATTAAATCGGCACCTATATGTCCAAAACTGAAAGCTCCGTGGTTGGCTCCCCAATTATTCATTACCGAATATACATCTGCAAAATTACCTTCGCCCGTTAAGCGTGGAGCAAACCAAGTTGTTGGCCATGTTTGACTTGTACGTTCGTTAAGTATCTTATGTACATCCGCAGGGATATCTACCGTCCAACCTTCGGCCAATTGCAATACTGGCCCTAAGCCTTTTACTAAATTAACACGTGCCATTGTAACTGGCATTCCACCTTTTGAAAGGAAGTTGGACGAGAAACCACCACCACGGAAATACTCACCTTCGGCCGGATACCAAGTGGTTGCATCTAATGTTTTCTGAACTTCTTCTTCGGTAATTTCCCAAAATGGTTTCATTGCAGGCTGTCCGTCTTTCGATTGTTGTCCACTTCCATCCAATGATGCTGATCCAGAGTTAATTAAGTGAATCAAACCGTTTGCAGCCAATCCTTCCAATTTATGTCCTGTTACACGTTCAACAGCTTCTGGGCTCCAATACGTACGAACATCGGCAAAAACCTGAGCTGTATTAGTTACTAATTTTCCGAACAACATAGCCACACCATTCAACGCATCATTTTCGGTAGCCACTACAAACGCCTCACGAATGCCATTCCAATCGAACGAAGTATTCAAAATTGCTTCGGAAAAATCACCATTTGGCATAAAATCAGTCCACTGACGTTGACCCTGAAAACCAGAAGCAATGGCGTTGTGTCCTAGTGCTTCTTCACCAAAACCAAGTTCACGTAATTTTGGATTTCCTATCATTAAATCACGTATAATCAATGTCATTTTAACCACAAATTCCCATTCCTGATCCAATACTTCTCGCGATTTGGTTGTATGAGGTGGATTTGTGTTTGGACCTTCGTTAGCTTTGCAATTTTTTACAGTCCAAGCCATGGCTTTTTTAAATTCTTCAGGGTCATAAATTCCCAATTTCTCACGACGAATAATTTCGCTCATGTCCACGTATTCGTTACGCATACCTAGGTAAGTTTGGAAGAAATCTGCATCTACAATTGAACCAGCAATACCCATTGATACGGAGCCAATTGACAAGTACGATTTTCCTTTCAATGTAGCTGCAGCAATACCTGCTTTTGCAAAACGCAATAATTTTTCCTGAACATCGGCTGGAATTGAAGTATCGGTACTATCCAACACATCGCGACCATAAATACCAAATGCAGGTAATCCTTTTTGATTGTGACCAGCCAAAGCTGCTGCTAAATATACTGCTCCCGGACGTTCCGTTCCGTTGAAACCCCAAACTGCCTTGATGGTATGTGGATCAACATCAATGGTTTCGCTACCATAACACCAACATGGAGTTACAGTAATGGTTACTGAAACGCCTTCTTTTTTGAACTTTTCGGCACAAGCGGCTGCTTCGTCTACACGACCAATAGTTGTGTCGGCAATAACACATTCTACAGCACTTCCGTCGCTATATTTTAAACTTGAGCTCAAAAAGTTGGCTAAATTCAAAGCCATATTCATGGTTTGATTTTCCAACGACTCACGCACACCACCCTGACGAGCATCAATGGTTGGACGAATACCAATTTTTGGATTGTCGCCTTGCAGACGACCTGTTTTTTCTTTACGAATTTGAGCAGTCGATACTGTTTCGCCTGCGGTTGAACCTGCTTTCATATTTTTTTAATTTATACCCTAGCTCCTAAAGGGTGATAGGGAATTTGTTTGTATTAGTTGTTAATTTATTGTTTGTGCTGAACTGTGCTGATATTTGGTTAAAAAATATATTTTTTAGTCTTGAATTTTTCTTAATTATTTATTGTTAATTCTTAATTCTTAATTCTTAATTATATCGACCCCCTAACAATTAATCTTGTTGGCAAATACTCCTGAATTGAATTTTTTGTTTTTATAAATTGTGCTGCTTTTTCGCCCATTAATCCAAAATCGATGCTTATAGAAGATATACCGCTCTTTATAATTTCCAAAACAGGGTCGTCGTTATAAGCAATTAAACCAATTTCACTTCCGAGTTTACATCCAGACTGATTCACATCTTTTACTATTTGCACCATATCTTCGGTTGTAATACACAAGTACAAACAACCTAATTCTATACCCTTCCATTCCGATTTTTTTCTAACTATCTGGTATTCAAACTCAAAATCAGTGCAAAATTGTTTGAAATAATAAATTGATGAAATTGGATGTCGTAAATCCTCAGGGAAAACATATACTAATTTTCGAAATTTACGAATGGTTTCAATTTCACTTTTCAACGATTCGTATAATGCCTCGTTAAAATCTTGGCAAATATAATTGAATTGTGATTTTTCGAAATTTCCAAAATCGAGCAATAGAAGCTTATTTGATGGTATTGCATTTAGTGTTTTCGAAAAATTATCATTCGAAAAATTCATAACCACAAACATGCTATATTTACCTATACTTTCGCGTATAATAGTTTCAAATAAATCCTCATTGTATTGATGGAAAATCAAATCTACTTTGTAATTTTCAGGTAAATTTTCGGCCAGTCGATGGTATAAATCTTTTTTAAACGGCGAATAATTATCCAGTAAAAGTAAAACTCTATTTACTTCGTCTTTTACAAAATATCCTTTCTGAGGTGTCGAATCAATTACACCTATTCGTTTCAACTCGTTGTATGCTTTAAAAACAGTATCTCTTGATACTTTGTAAAATGCACTTGCCTCGTTAATTGAAAGTAAGTTATCCCCAATTTTTAATTTTCCCTCCATTATCGAAAGGTTAATTGCTTCAACCAACGATTTTATCTTGGTTGTGGAATGATTAAATTTTACTTTCA
>CAYXQZ010000180.1:0-6208 GCA_964466415.1 uncultured Paludibacter sp. | reverse complement strand
GAATGCCGCCCTGTCACGGCGGAGGTCGCGGGTTCGAGTCCCGTCCGTACCGCAAAAAGCAATTCAGAAATGAGTTGCTTTTTTTGTTTGCTTAAAATTCCCACAAATCCCCTTCATGAGTAGATACCAACAAAAAAAACAGCTACATTTTCATGTAACTGTCTTTTTTGTTGTGGCGTCACCAGGAATCGAACCGGGGACACAAGGATTTTCAGTCCTTTGCTCTACCAACTGAGCTATGACGCCATTTTGTCTTAGCGGGTGCAAATATACGGACATTTTTTTAATTGACAAATAGCAATTTGCATTTTTCTTTAAAAACCCAATATATCAAAACATACAGCTAAGCAAAATATTTTATTATCAACAAATTACGTTCGATTTTATTTGTTTAAAAAAATCATTTCCTTTGTCGTCGACCAAAATAAAAGCTGGAAAATCCACTACTTCTATCTTCCAAATAGCTTCCATACCTAACTCAGGATATTCCAAACATTCCACTTTTTTAATATTCTGTTCGGCTAAAATAGCTGCAGGTCCACCAATCGAGCCTAAATAGAAGCCACCATACTTTTTACAAGCATCAGTTACTTGTTGTGTACGGTTACCTTTAGCTATCATTATAAGACTGCCACCATGTTGTTGGAGTAAATCTACGTAGGAATCCATACGACCAGCTGTAGTAGGCCCAAACGAACCCGAAGCCATACCTTTAGGCGTTTTAGCTGGGCCTGCATAATAAATAGGGTGATCTTTTACGTATTGAGGTAATGGCTTACCAGCATCAATCAATTCTTTGAGTTTGGCATGTGCAATATCTCTACCTACAACAATAGTTCCCGAAAGGGATAAACGTGTAGATACGGGATAAGCTGAGAGTTTGGCCAAAATTTCGCTCATTGGTTGATTCAGATCAATTTTCACAGCATCGCCTTCACCTGCATTGCGCAAGTTCTCTGGAATAAATTTACCTGGATTTTCCTCCATCTTTTCTATCCAAAGTCCGTCTTTATTAATTTTTGCTTTTATATTTCTATCGGCAGAGCACGAAACAGCCATCCCTACAAAACACGAAGCACCATGACGCGACAAACGAACAATACGAATATCGTGAGCAAAGTATTTACCCCCAAACTGAGCACCATAACCCGAAGCTTGTGCTTGTTTTAGGATTTTTTGCTCCATTTCTACATCCCTAAATGCTTGTCCAAGTTCATTTCCTTCGATAGGTAATTCGTCGTAATATTTTGTAGAAGCAAGTTTTACAGTTTTCATACAAGCATCTGCCGAAGTTCCACCTATTACAAAAGCAATGTGGTAAGGCGGACAAGCTGCTGTACCTAAGGTTTTCATTTTTTCGGTTAGGAATTTTTCGAGCGAAACAGGATTCAACAATGCTTTCGTTTCCTGAAATAAATACGATTTATTGGCCGATCCGCCACCTTTAGCTATAAACAGGAATTTATATTCGTTACCATGACTAGCCACCAAGTCGATTTGCGCTGGCAAATTGGTTCCCGTATTTACTTCGTCGTACATATTAAGGGCAGCATTTTGCGAGTAACGCAAATTCTCTTCGGTATATGTTTCGTAAATACCTTGCGACAAAGCTTCCTCATCGTTGCCATTAGTCCAAACATTATTTCCTTTTTTGGCATAAACAGTAGCAGTACCTGTATCCTGACAAAATGGAAGTACGCCTTTGGCAGCAATTTCGGCATTGCGAAGCATGGTTACAGCCACGTATTTATCGTTTTCGCTAGCTTCGGGGTCGTCCAAAATAGCAGCAACTTGTTTTTGATGTTCGGGGCGAAGCAAAAAAGCACAGTCGCGCATAGCGGTGCGGGCAAGTTTAGCAATACCCTCTTGTTCTATTTTTAAAATTTCTTGTCCGTCGAACTCCGAAACCGACACATACTCTTTAGTGAGTAAGTAATATTCTGTTTTTTCTTTTCCCAACGGAAAAGTTTCTTGAAAAATAAAAGGTTTTGCCATTATAAACTAAATTTGAATGTTAGAGTAAAAACCACAAAAGAACATAAGAAAGTATCTTATATGGTTATATAAAAATACCCTGCAAAATTACGGAATATTTTCGATAATTCAATTCCGGATTTGCATAAAAAAACCATTGAGTTGTCTGTAGTATTGAAAAATAAAATTGCCAACATCAACCTTAATTTGGGTTAAATTAGCTCATTCAATTCGGGTTTCTCGCTTCAAAAAGCTATCTTTGTTGTATAGAAGTAAAAAACACATATCGATTCAGCATGTCATTTATCAAAAAAATCCTCTTTTTATACTTACTGATACTCAGTTCGCAAAGCATACAAAGTCAGGAACATACAACGATTCAGAGCGATTCAGCATCGACTTATCAGCCTGATTATACTCAAAAACACACTCCCAATATTTCATTGATTGATTCCATTATAAATTTTAGCAAATCCTATTTAGGCTCACCCTACCGAGGTGGAAATGATGGGCCAAACTCTTTCGACTGTTCTGGTTTTACATCTTTTGTGTTTCGGAATTTTGGCATCAAATTGGGGCGATCATCATCGGACCAAGCCGAACAAGTACCTACTGTTAGCAAAGAAGAAATTGCGCCGGGCGATTTGGTTTTTTACAATGGTCGCAGGCGTGGAAGCCGAGTGGGACATGTAGGAATGGTAGTTTCGAAACACGAAAACGGCAATTTTGATTTTATACATTCTGCATCGAGCGTAGGCATATCAATTTCTAATTCCGAAGCCGATTATTATTCACGTAGGTTTGTAAAAGCAGGAAGGGTTATACAGTTGGATACTTTGATGGCACGTACTACACAGAATACGCAAACATATCGTACTAAAAGCGTTAATCAAGCCTCTTTAAAAACAGATACAATCGCCGAAAACAGCATACCTACTACAGCCACAACTATCGTTAAAAAAACGATTCCAGCTAAATACCACACTGTAAAATCGGGCGAAACATTATCCGGAATTGCCGACAAATATGGAATGAGTGTTTCGCAACTTAAAAAGAAAAATAATTTGAAAAAAGATTTTTTGGCGCTCAAACAACGCTTAAAAATCAAAGACGAACAACACATTGAAGTGGTTCAAAAAGCAAAACAAAAACCTGTAAAAGAAATAGTTAGCACCACTCAATTAACCGAAACTACTACAACAACTACAAAAGAAAAAAGCAGTCAATCGACTATCTACCATTCGGTGCAAAAGGGCGAAACTCTTTTTAGCATTTCAAAAAAATATGCTGTAAGCATTGATAATATCAAGGAAATCAACAGCTTGAAAAACAGCAGCATTTTCAAAGGTCAACGCTTACTGATAAGCCAACAAACAGTAATTGAGAACACACAAACTGAAATAATACAATCAAAAAACATTGAAACTTTAGCGACGGATAAATCCGATTTTGCTCAAACTGAACAGAAAATTGCAACAGAAAACAAACTGCTAAATAACGGCACACATATTGTTACAAAAGGTGAGACACTTCAAAGCATATCCAAACAATATGGAATAAAAATTACTGATTTGAAGGAACTTAATAATTTGACTACTGATAATATTCAAGCAGGTCAAAAATTAATTACTCCTTCGGCAAATACCGATAAAGCTAAAGTTGCTAAAAAGAAAACAAAAACGCATACGGTAAAAAGTGGTGAAACATTATCCGAAATTGCCGAAAAATACAATTGCAAAGTTTCCGATTTAAAAAAATGGAACAACAAGAGCAGCAACAAATTAAGTCTTGGAGAAAAATTAAAAATAATGCATTAATTTTCACAAAAAACTCACTCACATGAACAAAAACAATTTGCAACAAACCATTATTATTTCGGCAGTCATTTTAATATCTGTAATTATAGCATCGTACGCATTTGTTAACCGAAACAATAGTAGCAATACGATTACCGTTACAGGACTTGCCGAACGTAGCTTTGAATCGGACTTAATTGTTTGGAAAAGTCAGTTTACTTCCAAAAACAATTCGTTGACAGAGGCTTATGCCGAAATCAAAAAAAACAATGCCATTATCACACAATTTTTGATTGAAAAAGGCATAAAAAAGGATGAAATGACGCTATCGGCCGTTGATATAATTAAAGAATACATTTATACAAATGGTCCAGGTGGCACAAGTTATTCTTCATTTGATGGCTACCGATTAAACCAAACCGTAAGTATTAGCTCCAACGATGTGGCCAAAATTGAAAAACTCTCGCGTGAAATTACTGAACTAATTAACAAAGGCATTGAAATCACATCCATGTCGCCACAATACTATTATACTAAACTAGCCGATTTGAAAATAAAAATGCTTGCTGAAGCCACAAAAGATGGTCTACAACGCGCCCAAACAATAGCCGATAATGGCGATGCTTCTTTAGGGAATATGGTAAATTCGACCCAAGGCGTTTTTCAGATAGTAGGATACAATTCGTCGGAAGATTATAGTTGGGGTGGAGCATTTAATACATCATCGAAAAAGAAAACTGCATCTGTAACTGTAAAATTGGTTTATCAAGCCAAGTAATTTCTTTTTAAAATATTTCGATTATCTTTGTCCAACTATTTAAAAAAAAGGAACTAGCGTTGTGGATAAAAAAAGTGCTGTATTACTGATTTTTACTGGAGGAACGATAAGTATGTCCGAGGACCCTACTACAGGTGCACTTCGTCCAATCGACTTTAATCGCTTGCAGGATTTTATGCCAGAGCTAAAAGACATTGGTGTTCGATTTAAAAGTATCCCATTTATTCCGTTTATCGATTCGTCGGACATGAACCCAGAAGTTTGGGAGAAAATGGCACTTATCATACAAGAAAACTACGACGATTATGATGGTTTTGTAATTCTGCATGGAACCGACACGATGGCCTATTCGGCTTCGGCGCTTAGTTTTATGCTCGATAACCTTACGAAACCAGTTATTTTTACAGGCGCTCAACTCCCTATTGGTATGCTTCGTTCCGATGCCAAAGAAAACATGCTTACGGCCATTGAAATTGCTACTGCCTACGAAAACGGTCATCCAATAGTACCCGAAGTGTGTATATTTTTCGAAGATACTTTGTTTCGTGGCAATCGTACTACAAAAAAAAATGCAGAGCATTTCAATGCTTTTAATTCATACAATTATCCTCCACTTGCCAAAGCAGGTGTGCATATCAAATATTTTCGCACCTACATTCATTATAACGAGCACGATAGAAACCTGAAAGTACGTACAAATACAGATAGAAACGTAGCAATACTAAAACTATTTCCGGGCATTACACAACATACTGTAGAAGCAATTTTAAATATTCCCAATCTAAGAGCTGTAGTAATCGAATCGTTTGGAGCAGGCAATGCACCACGCAAAACATGGTTATTCGAATCGTTGAAGGCAGCAAACGAACGCGGAATAATATTGGTAAATAGGAGTCAGTGCAGTACAGGCTCGGTTGAAATGGGAAGGTATGAGACAAGTCTAAATTTGATGTATGCTGGTGTGTTGAGTGCTTATGATTGTACCATTGAAGCCATTGTAACCAAACTTATGTATTTACTAGGTGAATATTCACAACCCGAACAAATAAAACAAAAACTAAGTATTAGTATTTGTGGCGAAATGACTGTTAGTTAACTAACAATTTAAAAGAGAAGTTTTTAATAAAATGGCATTAATAAAAGAAGTAAGAGGGTTTACACCTCAAATAGGAAATGATTGTTATCTGGCCGAAAACGCTACCGTTGTAGGCGATGTAATTATTGGCGATGGTTGTAGTATATGGTTTAATGCTGTATTGCGTGGCGATGTAAATGCCATAAGAATTGGTAACAATGTAAATATCCAAGATGGATCGGTGCTACATACTTTGTACGAAAAATCAACTGTCGAAATTGGCGATTATGTGTCGATAGGGCACAATGTAACTGTACATGGAGCAAAAATTGATAATTATGCGCTGATAGGCATGGGAGCCATTTTACTGGACTATGCTCATGTGGGTGAAGGTGCAATTGTAGCTGCAGGTGCATTAGTTTTGAGCAATACTATCATTCCACCCTATACACTTTGGGCAGGAGTTCCAGCCAAATTTGTAAAAGATATTGAACCCGAAAAAACCAACGAAATGAACCGTAAAATTGCGCATAATTACGCTATGTATGCGGGTTGGTATAAAACAAGTATTGAGTAACTTTTCAG
>CAYXQZ010000179.1:0-6304 GCA_964466415.1 uncultured Paludibacter sp. | reverse complement strand
CTGGTAGAATATTTAAAGAAAACACAACAATCAACCATTTGGAAGTTAATACAACAGGTAATTTAGTTTTAGGATTTCCAATTAAAGTTCTTAAGTTAACTAAAACGGCAGGCACAATTACAACTACTTCAACCAATACAATAAGCATTGCAGCTGGAGGAAGTGTTGTAGAAGGAGCAGGTACAATTAGTGGACCGGATGTTATAATTAAAAGGTAATATCCATCGGCTTTGCAGCCTCAATTTTGACCTATAGGTCTTACTTTTTACAAATGGTGGACGATTTTGATAGCAATAAAAATGATTTTTCTATCCTGATTCTTCAACAAGCAATACATTTGCAATTCAATATAATAATACTCAAAAAACGAAATTTCATTTAATCTTTTAAAAATAATCATTATGAAAACAAAATTAATTACTTTACTTTTTGTTTGCTTTATTGCTATAGCAAACTCGTATGCTACCAAACGTTATTGGGTGGGGGGTGCGACAGGAACCTGGAATTCAACAACGGCATCTTGGAGTGATACTTCTGGCGGTGCCCCTGGCAATTTTGTGCCGACTGCCACCGATAGTGTTTATTTTGAAAGTGGTACAGCCATTACAGCCCTTACTTTAGAATCTGCTGTAACAGTAAACAGTATTACATTTACAAGTAGAAATGTAACTTTTGCTGGAGCATTTGCTATTACCACTACAAATATGACGCTTGATAATAGTCAGGTGGTGTTTGCAAATGCTGTAACTATAAATAGTGCGCTTACATTCTCAGGTACTACAACAGCACCGAGATTTACTGGTGGAAATGGAGCTTTCGTTTTAGGAAATGGAGGTGCTTTCACCCTTACAGGTAATTCTGCAACTAATTATTTTGATGGAGGTGTTAACTGCAGTTTTAGGTATAATACTACATCAGCTCTCACTGTATTTTTTAAACCCAATTTATCAATGTATAATATTACTTTATTCAAAGGACTAATTACCCTTGGAAATAATGTAATAATCAATCGAATAGGCTTTCCTGCTGCCTATTTGAATAATCAAGAGTTAATACTCGCGCCAAATGTAACGCTGACAATTCAGGGTAGTGCTACAAGTGAATTTACTGCATTGGCAGGTGGTGGTACAATCAATGCAAGTGCTTCAGGTTCAAAAGTATTAATTACTTCAACAGGACCATCTGTTATAGCTACCACTGGTAGAATATTTAAAGCAAACACAACAATCAACCATTTGCAAGTTAATACAACAGGTAATTTAGTTTTAAGATTTCCAATTAGAGTTCGCACGTTGACAAAAACAGCTGGTACAATTACAACTACTGAAACCAATACAATAAGCATTGCAGCTGGAGGTAGTGTTGTCGAAGGAGCAGGTACAATTAGTGGCCCAGCTGTAATTACTGGCACAGCCCTAACCCGTTACTGGGTAGGTGGTGCTGCTGGTAATTGGTCAAGTGCTGCTAACTGGGGTACTTCATCAGGCGATATGCTCACTCCGGGAATTCCTGAATATGGCGATAATGTGGTGTTTGATGCTTCTTCAGGTAATGAAAACCCAATTGTTACTTTAGCGGATAATGTGACTGCTGCCGATATTACGTTTACAAGTAGCAGTGTAACCTTTGCAGGTGCTTTTGCTATTACCACTACAAATATGACGCTAGATAATAGTCAGGTGGTGTTTGTAAATGCTGTAACTATAAATAGTGCGCTTACATTCTCAGGTACTACAACAGCACCGAGATTTACTGGTGGAAATGGAGCTTTCGTTTTAGGAAATGGAGGTGCTTTCACCCTTACAGGTAATTCTGCAACTAATTATTTTGATGGAGGTGTTAACTGCAGTTTTAGGTATAATACTACATCAGCTCTCACTGTATTTTTTAAACCCAATTTATCAATGTATAATATTACTTTATTCAAAGGACTAATTACCCTTGGAAATAATGTAATAATCAATCGAATAGGCTTTCCTGCTGCCTATTTGAATAATCAAGAGTTAATACTCGCGCCAAATGTAACGCTGACAATTCAGGGTAGTGCTACAAGTGAATTTACTGCATTGGCAGGTGGTGGTACAATCAATGCAAGTGCTTCAGGTTCAAAAGTATTAATTACTTCAACAGCTGCATCTTTATTAGGTAATCAGACGACATTTGTTCCAATTACGGGACGAATCTTTAAAGATGGTAGCACCATCAATCATTTGGAGTATAATTCAACGGCAGTATTTTATCTTCCTTTTGCTATGACCGTCAAAAACTTAACCCTTACAGCTGGTACTATCAATAACTCAACCAACAACATTACCATTGCCACTGCTGGAAAAATTACTACAGCCAGTGGTACAACTAGCGCTGCAGTAATTGCAGGTTTGCCGGGCGAACCTACCAACGTTATTGCCACAGTTGGAAACACCAGAGCAACCGTTAGCTTTACTGCTCCCGAAGGTGATGGTGGGGATGCTATTATGGATTATACAGTTACTTCATCGCCAGGTGGATTTAGTGCAGTAGGCCCTGGAAGTCCGATAGATGTAACCGGTTTAACCAATGGTGTAGCGTATACATTTACAGTTACTGCTGCAAATAATATGGGCATCAGTGCCGTAAGTTTAGCTTCAAATCCAATTTCACCATCAACAAGCACTATCATTGTTGAAGCAAATGACAAAAATACTATTGTAAATATTGTGGATAATACGCTGATAATTAAATACAATTCGGCTGTATCATCAAATTACAGTGTGAAAGTTCTACACCTGAACGGACAAATAGTAAATTCGAAAAACTTTTCAATTGAAGCAGGAGCTAATACATTAGCTCTCGATATTAATACATTAGTTTCTGGTATTTATTTAATTGTTTTGAACGATGGAATAAATACAACAGTTACCAAACGAATTATCAAAAATTAAAAATTTGTATCCGCTCAAAAGAGGGTGGCAAGTTGACTTGTCTACTGAAATAATAGCCCCCCTTTTCTGAGCGGATACATTTAATAAATAAACAAGTATGTTGACAAAAGCACTATATTCAAGAACGCTTTTATTATCAGTAATTATGCTGATAGTTTTCAGTAGCGTATCCTATTCTTCCGATTCATTCAATTATTCCAAAATAGCTCCGCATCCTCGTCTTTTATTGAGTAAAGCCGATGAAGGTGCTCTTAAAAAAGTATTGAAGTCGAACGTACAATTTTCAGGCATACACGATCTGATTATCAAAAAATCAGACGAAATGCTTTCGAAGGAAGCACTGACGTATATAAAATCGGGTAAACGACTATTAGCAGTTTCTCGAGAAGCGCTTCAGCGGATCTTTTTCCTTTCGTATTCGTACCGAATGACGAAAAACAATGAATACCTGAAAAGAGCAGAACTTGAATTGAACGCCGTTAGCAAATTCGATAATTGGAATCCTACTCACTATCTGGATGTGGGCGAAATGACTATGGCTGTGGCTATTGGCTACGATTGGTTGTACGATGAATTGAAAGATTCAACCAAACTGAATATCCGCCAGGCAATTTTGAAAAACACTTTCGAAACATCCAAAGTGGAGGAATACAATTGGTACAAACGCACTAGCAATAACTGGAATCAGGTATGTAATGCCGGTGTGGTGTATGGAGCGCTGGCTACTTTCGAAAGTAATCCAGATATTTCGAAAGAAATTATTGAGGAAATGCTGAAAACAAATCTCCTTTCGATGGAAAGTTACGCACCCGATGGCGCTTATCCCGAAGGAGCCGGCTATTGGGCTTACGGCACAGGTTTCGAAGTGATGTTGCTCGCAGCACTCGAAAGTGCCTTGGGATCGGATAATGGTTTGTCGAAGTCGCCGGGCTTTTTGAAATCGGCTGAGTTTATGCTCTATGTAAACAGTCCTATCGGCATGTGTTTCAATTATTCTGATTGCGGCGCTTCAACAGGTCATGCAAACGTTCCGCTGTTTTGGTTTGCTAAAAAAACCAACAATCCCAATCTGATTTTAGAAGAAAATAATCCTCTGAAAGCACTTACTCTTACGAAAACTACGGATGAACGCTTACTACCAATAGTTTTAATTTTTGGAAAAGATATTAATTTCGCTAACACTACTGCTCCTAAAAAAACAGTTTGGGCAGGGAAAGGCATAACGCCAGTAGTAATGGTTCGTAGCGAATGGAAAAACACAAGCGGTGAGTATTTGGGTGTAAAAGGTGGCTCGGCTTCAAGCAGTCATGGACACATGGATGCAGGTACTTTTGTGTACGATTCGGAGGGTTTACGCTGGGCAATGGATTTTGGTTTACAAAGCTACATTACACTAGAAAGCAAAGGCATCGATTTGTGGAATCAGTCACAGGAATCGCAACGATGGGATGTTTTTAGATTGAGCAATAAAAGTCACAATACGCTTACAATCAATAATAAACGTCATAATGTTATTGGCAAAGCTACCTTGGTTGATACTTACGACACACCGACAGAAAAAGGTGGTAAATTCGATTTGTCGGAAATTTTCAAAGGTGAAATTAGTAGTGCTATGCGTAAAGTAGTGTTGAAAAACAACAAGTATTTACAAGTGGAAGATGCCATCTCTACCAACGAAAAAGAAGCATTAATTCGTTGGAATATGGTAACTCGAGCTACTGTGAAAATACTGGATAGCAGTTCCATTGAATTGACTCAAAAAGGGAAAAAGAAAATCCTGAAAGTGAGTGCTGATTTTCCATTTGAACTAAAAACCTGGAATTCGGAAGATCCGGGTACTGATTACGATCAGAAAAATCCCGGAACAATCATGATTGGCTTCGAATCGAAAGTGCCGGCAAATCAGAAAGCAAAGTTTGTGATTACAGTAGGCTCCTAGATCCCCTCCCGATAAATTCGGGATAAATTGCAGGGACTTGAAATCAATAAAAAGTAATTAATATATTATAAGATGATGTTTAGAAATGTAAAATCGGTTTTTTTAATGGCAACAGCGCTACTGTTCTTATCTTCAAGTAGTTGTGCTAATCAAAAAATGAGCCAAGTCGGATTGAAAAGAGCCGAAAAACAACTTGCGGGTTTGCGTGATGTAGCTACCAAACTTAATAAAATACCACGAAGCACGAACCCCGATAATTCTGTTAAGTGGATTGTTGAGCCTTTTGACTGGACCGAAGGATTCTGGTCGGGTACCTGCTGGATGATGTTCGACTTCAGTAAAGAGACTAAATGGAAAGAGGCCGCCATCGCATCGCAGAAGATATTTTTGGAACACAAAAACCTAACCAACGACCACGATCTGGGTTTTATCTTTAATAATTCATACGGCTTGGCCTATAAAATTACAGGTGATAATCAGTACAAGCAAGTATTGATAGATGCTGCCAATTCACTTTCAACACGTTTTAACCCTAAAGTGGGTTGCATTCAGAGTTGGGATGTGAAAGACAACTGGCAAAGTTTACGAGGTTGGAAATTTCCAGTTATTGTAGATAATCTGATGAATCTCGAAATGCTTTTCGAAGTTTCGAAAATTACCGGCGACAATAAATACCGCGAAATAGCCATCGCACATGCCAATACCACGTTGAAAAATCATTTCCGCCCTGATGCCAGTTCGTATCATGTGGTAGATTACGACCCCGAAACGGGTGCTGTGTTGAAGCGCATTACGGCGCAGGGTTATGCCAACGAAAGTGCGTGGGCACGCGGACAGGCTTGGGCGCTATATGGCTACACCTTATGCTATCGCTATACCAACGATAAAAAATACCTCGATATTGCACAACGCGTGGCTTCATTTATTCTCAATCATCCTAATTATCCTGCCGATGGTGTACCGTATTGGGATTTTAACGCTCCTGATATACCCAATGCCTTACGCGATGCTTCATCTGGTGCCATTATGGCCTCGGCTTTTCTGGAATTGTGTAAATATACTGATAATAAATACTTAGCCAATGCACAACATATTTTAAAATCGTTGGCAACTGATAAATACACAGCGAAAACGGGCGAAAACGGCAATTTTATTCTCCAACACAGCGTGGGAAGCCTACCACATGGTGGTGAAGTTAATGTTCCATTAAATTATGCCGATTATTACTTCGTCGAAGCACTTATGCGCTTGAAAGAGATGAATCTTTAGGTGTCTACTTATTTTATCTGTTACTTACCTTCAGTTAACTTTATATTCTTTACAATGAGACGAACGGTAACTTTTTTCCTTTACTTTTTAGTTGTTGTGACTATATCAGCTCAAACATCCTTTACTTTCGAAACAACTTCTGTACCTACTCAATGGGTGGCGAATAATGGTGTGT
>CAYXQZ010000178.1:3606-6305 GCA_964466415.1 uncultured Paludibacter sp. | reverse complement strand
AAGGTTTGAAGAGTTTGAAAGGTTTGAAGAGTTTGAAAGGTTTGAAGAGTTTGATGGTTTGAAAGGTTTGTTTTTAATCTAGCTTAATTTTTTGGCAAAGTATTTGTCTAGTTTCAATCGAAAGATTTAAAATTCAAATATTAAATTAGTAATATCATGAGAAAAGTAATTTTAGTAATAAGCTTTGTTTTAGGGGCGTTTTTCAGTTCAAATGCTCAAAAATTTGCTATGGTGGATATGGAATATATTATGAAAAATATTCCATCGTTCGAAACCGCAAACGAACAGATTAACCAAATTTCGAAAAAATGGCAGTCGGAAGTGGAAGTTCAAATGCAGGAAGTACAGAAAATGTATAAAAATTATCAGACCGAATTGGTTTTCCTCTCGGATGATATGAAAGTGAAACGTGAAGAAGAAATAATTGCCAAAGAAAAGGCAGCTAACGAATTAAAAAAGAAATACTTTGGAGCTGAAGGCGAATTGTTCAAGAAACGTCAAAGTTTAATGAAACCTATTCAGGACGAAGTATATGCTGCTATTCAGGAGATTAGCAAGGACAAAGATTTTGGCATGGTTTTCGATAAGGGAACTTCGATGAATATCATTTTCACTTCACAGAAGTTGGATATAAGTGACTTAGTACTGCAAAAATTAGGTTATTCAAAATAAATATTTATCTTTGCAATCCGAAAAAATAAAAATAATTATATTAATAAAAAAATGAACATGATTAAAAAATTTGTTTTAATTGCGCTTTGCGCATTACCATTAGGCCTTATTGCACAAGAAGCTAAATTTGGCCATATCAATACTCAGGATGTGATTTCGTTAATGCCTGAAGTTGCCAACATTCAAAAAACGGTGGATGAAGTTGGAAAGCAATACGAAGGTGAAATTATGAAAATGCAGGAAGAGTATAATGCTAAGGTAAAAGAGTTTCAAGAAAAACAAGATAGCATGCCCGAAGGTATTAAAAAAGTTCGTATTACTGAAATTCAAGAAATTGAAACACGTGTAAATACATTCCGTCAAACTGCTTATCAAGAAATTCAGAAAAAACAACAAGATTTGTTTATCCCTATTCGCGATAAAGTAACCAAAGCAATTAATGATGTTGCTGTTGAAGGTAAATATACTTATATTCTTGATTTAGGCTCACAAGCTGTAATCTACAAGTCGCCAACTTCAAACGATATTACTGCAGCAGTAAAAAAGAAATTAGCTTTAAAGTAATTTTGAACCGAATGCTCTGAAATAAAAATGGAATATCGAGATTCGATATTCCATTTTTATTTTTTTTTTAAACTACTGAAGTTTAGTTTATTGCAGCAGCTAATTCAGCACCAGCTTTAAATTTTGCAACATTTTTTGCTTCGATTTTAATAGCTTGTTTTGTTGCAGGGTTGATACCTGAACGAGCTGAGCGAGCAGCTACCGAGAAAGTGCCAAATCCAACTAAACTTACTTTGTCGCCTGCAACCAATGCATTTGATACACTTTTAACTACTGCATCGAGGGCTTTTTTAGCATCAACTTTACTTAAACCTGCTTCAGCAGCTACAGCATTAATTAATTCTGCTTTGTTCATAATACTTTTTTTTGGGAATAATTAGTGTTTAAAATAATTTTTATACAATTTGATTTTGCAAATGTAATCTTTTGATTATAAATGACAAACAAAAAAAAGAACTTTTTTTAATATTATTTTCAAATACTCAAAAAATATGTTGTAGAACATGTAATTTAGAGTGTTTTGTGTGCTTTTACATACCTTTTTTTTGTTGTGCTGTTTGTAAGTGCCTAGTATTATTGTGTTTCAGAACAATTTTTAGTTTTTAATCGTTTATAGATTGTTGTGGGTTTTGCGTTTTTATCGCATGTTAAATACAATCATTTTATTTTTACTTATATAGTTTAAATTATGTTTAATCGCTCATCTTTTTTCGACAGTATTCCACCAGTTGTAAAAAACTTATTGGCAATAAATATCATACTTTGGTTAGCCACTTTAGTTTTACCAGGCTTTTTTCGCCGTTGGGGTATGGAGGTTGACTTAACCGATATATTGGGAATGCATTATTGGGGGTCCGAAAAATTTAATCCGGCACAGCTTATTACTTTTGGTTTTATGCATGGTGGTTTTAATCATATTTTTTTTAATATGTTTGCCATTTACATGTTTGGAAGCTCGCTCGAAAATCTTTGGGGCTCTCGTAAGTTTCTGACTTATTATATTATAACTGGTATTGGTGCTGGTATTATACAGCAAGTTTTTTGGACAGTAGAGTATCAATCGTTGATAAATGTGATGAACGAAGGTATTGCCGCTAATTCTGGGAGTATTTTGATACCTTTCGAAGCTGAATTGGCCAAATATTTTCGCATTACAGGTTTAGCTTCATTCGATGCTGTGTCAATTTTGGAAATGAAAAACATGTTTATGAATCTGCCTATAACGGTAGGTGCATCTGGCTCTGTATTTGGTTTACTTCTAGCTTTTGGTTGGTTGTTCCCCGAAGCGCGACTCATGATGCTATTTTTTCCAGTTCCCATAAAAGCTCGAATATTTGTACTTTTGTATGGTGTTATGGAATTGTTTTTAGGTGTTGCCAATTTTTCAGGCGATAATGTAGCACATTTTGCACACTTAGGAGGAATGCTTTTTGGTGTGTTTATGATATTATATTGGAAAAAAA
>CAYXQZ010000178.1:0-3506 GCA_964466415.1 uncultured Paludibacter sp. | reverse complement strand
TTTTGACGATGGATATACTAAATTTTTTAAAAAACAAATTTAATAGTGGCGATGCATTGACACGTATTATTTTTATTAATCTGGCTGTTTTTGCTGTTATTCAGACACTGAAAATTGTGTTTGTTTTATTTAATCAGCATAGCATTATGCCTATTGATATATTAGCAGCACCAGCTAGTTTGGCTACTTTTGTATATAAACCTTGGACTGCATTTACCTATATGTTTTTGCACGAAGGTATTTTTCATATTGCATTTAATATGCTCGCACTTTATTGGTTTGGGAAATTATTTCTGATTTATTTTTCGCCAAAACAATTTGTTGGAATTTATATTATTGGTGGCCTTATGGGATTTGTGTTGTTTATTGGGGCTTACAATTTATTTCCTTACTTTAAGCCTGTAATTCAAAGCAGTGTTTTATTGGGTGCTTCGGCCTCTATCATGGCTATTATTTTGGCAGTAGCAGTGAAGTCGCCAAATATGGAGATGCGTTTCCTGTTTATAGGTAATGTGAAACTCAAGTATATAGCCGCTTTGGCTGTACTCACTAGTTTTTTTAGCATCACTTCGAGTAATGCAGGAGGTGAAATATCACATCTTGGTGGTGCTTTGACAGGTTATTTTTTTATTGTATCTTTGCAGCAAGGAAGAGATATTACAGCAGGATTAAACAAATTTATTGACTGGGTTTATGATTTATTCAAACCCCAAAAATTAAAGATTAAAAGGAATACTGCTTACACGGGTCGAAAAATGACTGATGCTGAATTTAATCAGCAGAAAGCCAATAGAATGAAGGAAATTGACCGCATTCTTGATAAAATTAAAACATCGGGTTACGATAGTCTTTCGGAGGTTGAAAAAAAACGTCTTTTTGAACAGGGAAAAAATGGACAATAGGTAATTAAACACAAAAATTTCTATTTAAAAAAAATCTATGTTTGGTCGGATATTAGTAAAAGGAACCATGCTTTTGGCAAATATTGCCGTAGCCGCTATGCTGGTCATTACTTTGTGCGCTTCATTCATTAATCCCAACGATTTTGCTCTGCCTGTTTTTTCTACTCTAATTTTTCCATTTACCATTGCTTTAAATGTATTTTTCGTCATATTTTGGCTTTCGGCACGTAAATGGCATTTTCTTATTTCACTTTCGCTACTTATTTTGGCTTCGAAGCAAATTAGTAATACCATTCCGCTTCATTTTGGAAAAACAAAATCGGAGAAAACGGAGAAATACATTACTGTTTTAAGTTATAATACCATGTTGTTTGGCCATTTAAAAAAACACAAGCCAAACAATCCCAATGAAATAATTAAACACATCATCGAAACAGATGCTGATATTGTTTGTTTGCAGGAATTTGCAGTATCGCCAAAAGTTACTAGCGAGTATCTTACACACAACGATATACAACGAATTTTCAAAAATTATCCCTATAAACATGTTGAATATCGTCAGGAAGAAAATTGGAAGCGATCGGGTATTGCTACTTTCTCCAAATATCCAATTGTCGACAAAGTAAATATTTCGAAGAAAACGGATTATGGCGTATCCATTTATTCCGATATTAAAGTCGGAAAAGATACCATTCGATTGTTTAATAATCATTTAGAATCGAATAGATTAACTGAGCGTGACCGACATTTACCCATTGAATTGAAAGAGGACTTTAATTCGGAAAAATTATCAGGTACAACCAAAAAACTATCGCGAAAACTCTTTATTGGTTATAAACGTCGCGCAAATCAGGCCGATAGAATTGCTTACGAAATAAAAGACTCACCTTACAAAGTGCTTGTCTGTGGCGATTTTAACGATGTTCCAGCTTCGTACACTTATTCAACTATTAAAGGTGATTTGACTGATGCTTTTGCCGAAACAGGATTTGGCTTGGGTTGGACAGTAAATTTATCAATTTACCGATTTCGAATTGATTATATTTTTTACGATTCCAATTTTTTCAGTACCGACGATTTAATTATCGATAAAGTAAAGTATTCGGATCATTATCCCATTCATTCAAAAATATATTTTAAATAACATATATCACATTAAAAATTAAACAAATATGAGCATTCCAGCAAATTTAAAGTACACTAGCGACCATGAGTGGATTCGCGTAGAAGGTCAAGAAGCATTTATTGGTATAACCGATTATGCACAAAGCGAATTGGGCGAAATTATCTATGTAGAAGTTGAAACAGTAGGCGAAACACTCAACGAAGGTGAAGTTTTTGGTACTGTAGAGGCTGTTAAAACGGTGTCGGAAATGTTTTTACCAGTTGATGGCGAAGTACTTGCGTACAACGATGAACTTACTGATAAGCCTGAATTGGTTAACGAAGATCCTTATGGTAAAGGTTGGATTGTAAAAATTTCAGTGTCGAACCCAGCACAACTAGATGCTTTGTTGTCGGCAGATGCTTATGAAAAGATTTTGGGATAGGTTACAATTAACAATTAATAATTTGAGATGAAACCAAAAGTAAGTATTATTATGGGCAGTACTTCCGACTTAAAAGTCATGGAAAAGGCTGCTGCTCTGTTGAACGAATTTGAAATTCCGTTCGAAATTAATGCATTGTCGGCACACCGTACGCCAGCTGCTGTTGAAAAATTTGCTAAAAATGCACGCGAAAATGGCATAGAAGTAATAATTGCTGCCGCAGGTATGGCTGCTCATTTGCCAGGTGTAATAGCTTCCATGACAACACTTCCGGTTATTGGAGTTCCAATTAACGCTAGCCTCGATGGTATGGATGCTTTGTTAGCAATAGTACAAATGCCTCCGGGAATTCCTGTGGCTACTGTGGGAATTAATGGAGCATTGAATGCAGGTATTCTAGCTGTGCAAATTATGGCTAATGGCAATCCTGATTTACAAGATAAATTAGTAAAATACAAAGAAAATTTAAAGAATAAAATTGTAGAAGCTAACGAGGAATTAGCTAAAATAAAATATCAATTTAAAACAAATTAATGATCAATTCTATTTGACGATAGGTGATATTTTCGTATCTTTGTGCTCTCAAAACGCCAGTTTTACTTTCAGTTTAAATATTAAACTCATAAATATATTTCATAATGCAAACAATTGACAATTTTAATTTTGCTGGACAAAAAGCATTTGTTCGTGTAGACTTTAACGTTCCATTGAACGAAAATCTCGAGATTACTGACGATACCCGTATTCGCGCTGCTATGCCAACGCTTAAAAAGATTCTTGCCGATGGTGGTAGCTTAATTATAGCTTCGCACATGGGTCGTCCTAAAAAAAATCCGGACTTAAAATATTCGTTGAATTCAATTATAGCTCGCGTGTCAGAGTTGCTTGGTACCGAAGTTCAATTTGCTACTGACTGTGCTGGCGACGAAGCTACTACGAAAGCTGCAAATCTAAAAGCTGGCGAAGTATTATTGCTCGAAAACCTACGCTTTTATGCCGAAGAAGAAGGCAAACCACGTGGCGAATTTGCTAACGACGACGAAAAAGCAGCTGC
>CAYXQZ010000177.1:0-6337 GCA_964466415.1 uncultured Paludibacter sp. | reverse complement strand
AATTGTCTGTTTGTACTAATTTTGTTACATTTGCAAAAAAATGGACTGAAACGCATGTTTAGAAAGCAATTGATTCTTGTTTCTATACTTTTCACACTAATTTTTCAAGTTTTTTCGCTTGATACTTATATCCGCATCAATCAATTAGGATACACGCCTGGAGGTATTAAAAGAGCTATTTTACTAAGCGAATCGCAACTCAACATCAAATCTTTTTCTATTTACGATGCCCTTACCGACGAAAAATTGGCTGATTTCACATCAGTTAAACTTTTTGGTAAGTTTGAGCAATTCGCGTCGGTTTATACCCTCGATTTTAGCAATTTCAGAAGCGAAGGGACGTTTTTCATAAAGACTGAAAATTGTTATTCGCCTACTATCTTTATCGATAAAAATGCTTATAAAGGTAGTGCGGACTTTTTACTTCAATACCTTAGGCAGCAACGCTGTGGCTACAATCCGAGTTTAAATGCTTATTGTCATCAGGAGGATGGCATGGAAGTACCTGAGTTCAAAGCGATAAGCCCTCCTTTAAACAAAAAAACCAAAACCACACAGCAACCGTTAGCGCCTCGCACAATCGATGTAACGGGTGGTTGGCACGATGCTTCGGATAATTTGAAATACGGAAGCACATCGGCTACAGCAGTTTTTCAGTTGCTTTACGCCTACCGCATGAATCCGGCAGCTTTTTCGGATAATTTCGATGCCAATGGCCTAGCTTTTCCAAATAAAATACCGGATGTGCTCGACGAGGCTAAGTGGGGATTGGATTGGCTACTGAAAATGAATCCGAAGGACGATGTTGTATATTATCAAGTTGGTGACGATCGTGACCATACTGAACTCCGATTACCTACAGCCGATAAAGTTGATTATAGCTGGGGCGAAGGTGCCGAACGCCCTGTGTACAAAGCTACTGGCAAACCTGAAGGTTTAAAAAATGTCAAAAACAGAACAACAGGCATTGCGTCCATTGCCGGAAAGTATTCGGCTGCATTTGCACTAGGTTCCGAAATGCTTCGAAAATTTTATCCTAACTTTGCTGATACTCTTCAGCGAAAAGCTTTTACAGTGTACGAATATGGCAAAAACTACCCAGGGGTTTGCCAATCAGCACCACACAATGCTCCTAATTTCCACGAAGAAGACAATTGGGCCGACGATATGCAACTGGCTGCTACACAATTATATCAGTTGAGTTTCGACTCAAAATACCAATCCGAAGCAGCAGCTTATGGCCGTAAAGAGCCTATTATTCCATGGCTTTTTGCCGATACGGTGAATCATTATCAATGGTATCCGTTTACTAATTATGGTCATTATGTACTGGCAAATTCCGAAAAGCCGGAGTTTAAAAACGAATTTCTGCAAAATATTCGATTTGGACTTCAAAGAGCACAATTACGTAAAAACGATAATCCTTTTGGAATAGGTGTACCCATGGTTTTGTGTTCGAACAACTATGTTACTGCACTTGCCTCGCAATGCAATTTGTACCGTCGATATGCGGGCGACTCAACTTTTATTGAAATGGAAACCGCACTTACCGATTGGCTTTTTGGGTGCAATCCGTGGGGCACAAGCATGGTTGTAGGGCTTCCGGTAATGGGTAGAACACCAAAATACACACATTCAGCATTTTGGGCCGAAAAAGGAATTGCTCAAAAAGGTGGATTGGTTGTTGGTCCTGTTCGTCGTTCTATTTCGGAGGGAGCAAATGGCGTAAAATTATCAAAAAAAGATAGAGATAGTCGGTTTCAAACAAAATGGGCTGTTTACCACGACGATTTTTCGGATTACCAAACTAATAAACCTACTTTGGATGGCACAGCATCACTTGTTTATCTACTTGGCGCCAAGCAATTTGAAGAAAATAAACATGCTGACAAAAACCTAATTCGCGATGGTGGAATAATACGAACTAATACCGACAAAAAACAAATCAGCCTTGTATTTACAGGTCATGAATTTGCCGATGGTGCAAAAAAAATCAGAAAAGCTTTGTCTAAAAATTATATCAAAGCTTCATTCTTTTTTACGGGCGATTTTTTGCGAAAATCAAAATTTAAATCTATAGTCAAAAAACTAAAAAAGGACGGTCATTATATAGGTGCACATTCCGATCAACATTTGCAGTATTGTCAGCAGGATAATCCCAAATTGCTATTAATAGATAAATCCCTATTCTTGAGCGATTTAAAAGAGAATTACAATGAATTGGCTGAGTTTGATATTCAAAAATCAGATGCACGTTTTTTTATTCCTCCTTACGAATTATACAACGATAGTATCAGCTTGTGGTGCAAAGAAGCTGGCATTACATTGGTTAATTTCACACCAGGATCTCGTTCAAACGCCGATTATTCCATTCCTGAAATGCGTGAACAATATTATTCGAGCGACGAAATTTACAAGCAGATATTAAAGGTGGAAGCTAGCGAAGGATTAAACGGACACATTATGCTATTTCATATTGGTACCGATCCTCGACGAACCGATAAATTTTACAACAAGCTATACACTTTAATTGTGGAACTAAAAAACAAAGGATATAAATTTGTGGATTTAAGTGAGGCTACAGGAATAAACAAACCCAACACACTACCTGTTGAAAATAAAAAAAGGAAACATTAAAAATGCTTCCTTTTTGAAACTGGGGTGGAAAACGGGGCTCGAACCCGCGACCTTCGGAACCACAATCCGACGCTCTAACCGACTGAGCTATAACCACCATGTTTTGCGGTGCAAAGATAATACAGCTAATAGTTCTATGCAATAGATAAGACAAAAATCTTTTTCATTTTTTTAATTACCAACATATCAGACTATAACAAGCATATTTAAATGAAATATTATATTACAAACGAGAAATTGGATGCTCAAATCGTTGAAATTCGCCAAAAAATTAGACTTTTGATGAATGGAATAGTGGCTGACTCAATGACTCAAAAGGGAATTGTTTACGCTAAAAACTATGGAGTAGCTTTACCCGACTTAAAAGAATTGGCTAAAACTTATCAACCTTCGAACGATTTAGCTGATAGACTTTGGCTAATTGGCTGGCGCGAAACAATGATTCTTTCCATTCTATTACAACCAATCGAAACATTCAGCATCGAAAAAGCCATTGCTAGAGTGAATTCGATTAAAAACAACGAAACTGCCGAAATAATTTGCATGTTTTTATTAAGTAAAACTGACTTTGCTCCTACCCTATGCTTTGAGTTAATTGAATCGGAAAATATACAAAACCAAACTACTGGCTTTATGCTGGCGGCACGCATTTACTCAAAACTGACCGACGAACAAGCCGAAAATTTAATTAAACATTGTGCTCAACTTTCAATAACGCAAAATTATAATCTTTATAAATCGATAGGCTTGTGTTTAAGTAGGCTTGTTCGAATTAACAGCAATACAGCTAATACAATTAAATTACTTGTTGAAAACTTTCAGCAGCTCGAAACTCCATCTCAATGCCACATAGCGAATGAAGTGAAGCAAGAGTTGGAATTTTTAAAATAAATGTAAGGAAAATAGCCCGAAAAGTTGTATTTTTGCATTCGGTTGGCCAAAATAAGGATTTAAGTGAAAGAAGAAATAACCTATGAAGCTATCAAAGAAGTTTTTACAGCCTATTTACACAAAAAAAAGCTTCGTAAAACTCCCGAAAGATATGCTATATTAGAAAAAATATATTTAAGTGAAGCCCATTTCGATGCTGAAACGCTTTGTAGCGACATGCAAACCGAATACAGGGTAAGTCTTGCAACTGTTTACAATACAATTGAAATAATGCTCGATTGTAGCTTAATTGTTAAACATCCATTTGTAGGACTCACTTCGAAATACGAAAAAACTTTTGGTAAAACAACGCATCACCATTTGATATGTTCAAAATGTGGCAATGTGAGGGAGTTTACGGATAAAAAGATTCAAACAATGCTAAAGTCGAAAACTTTTGCAACGTTCGAAACTACACATTATTCACTGTATTTGTATGGTTTGTGTAATAAATGCAAGCCACAAAAAAAGAAAAAGCCATAATGGATTTATGGAGATTGAAATTTTATAAAGTAAATAAGTAAAATTAATATAAATGAAAGCAGATGTTTTATTAGGCCTCCAATGGGGCGACGAAGGGAAAGGAAAAGTAGTTGATGTATTAACTCCTGGTTACGATTTAGTTACACGCTTTCAGGGTGGACCTAATGCTGGTCATACTTTGGAATTCGAAGGTAAAAAATTCGTTTTACGCTCTATTCCCTCTGGTATTTTTCAAGGCGACAAAATTAATGTTATTGGAAATGGAGTTGTGCTCGACCCAGCTTTGTTTAAAGCCGAAGTGGATGCGTTAGCTACATCCGGTCACCCATTGACAAAACGTTTAAAAATTTCGAAAAAAGCGCATCTGATACTTCCTACTCACCGCTTACTTGATGCTTGCTACGAAGCAGCTAAAGGAAACGACAAAATTGGTACAACAGGCAAAGGAATTGGCCCTACTTATACCGACAAAGTAAGTCGTAACGGACTTCGTGTAGGTGATATACTTACTAATTTCGACGAAAAATACAAAATTGCTACCAATCGACACAAAAAAATCCTTGAACAACATAATTTCAGCTACGATTTAACTGAACTTGAAAATGCTTGGTTCGAAGGTATTGAATGTATTAAGCAATTTGAACTTATTGATAGCGAACATTTTGTAAACGACGCATTGAAAAGTGGCAAAAAAGTACTAGCAGAAGGTGCTCAAGGAACAATGCTCGACATTGATTTTGGTTCGTATCCTTTTGTGACATCTTCGAATACAATATGTGCTGGCGCTTGTACTGGACTTGGTGTTGCTCCTCGCAATATTGGTGAAGTGTATGGTATTTTTAAAGCTTATTGCACCCGCGTTGGCAGTGGTCCCTTCCCTACTGAATTGTTCGACGAAACTGGCGAAACAATGCGCAAAATTGGTTTTGAATTTGGTTCGGTAACAGGTCGTCCTCGTCGTTGTGGCTGGATTGATTTAGTAGCCTTGAAATATGCAGTTATGATTAATGGCGTTTCGCAATTGATTATGATGAAAAGCGATGTGATGGATGCCTTTGAAACCATAAAAGCATGTGTTGCCTACAAAATTGATGGCGTAGAAACAGAGCAATTTCCGTTTGATTTGAATGATGGTGCTGAACCTGTTTATGTAGAAATGGCAGGTTGGAATACCGACATGACAAAAATGCAAAGCGAAGATGAATTTCCCGAAGAATTCAATGCCTATTTAAGTTTCTTGGAAGAAGAATTGGAAGTGCCTATTAAAATCGTATCGGTTGGTCCTGATCGTGCTCAAACTATTATTCGATAAGCTCATTATAGTCAATTTTTGCAGTAATATTCTATTATTGAACTTTTTTGAAAGCTGTCTTGTTTCATTTACAAGTCAGCTTTTTTTGCCAATTACTAAATATCAACATCTGACAAAAAGTCCTTTGGCAAGGAATTTGACAAATCAAAGTCATTAATTAAAAAAAACAATTTGAATTATGTTAGGAAGTTATATTATTTTTGGAGTATTTGCTTTATTGAGTTGGGCAATTTCAGCTCGCTTACAATCAAAATTTAAAAAGTATTCTCGTATCCCCATTCCAAAAGGAATGACTGGAAAACAAGTAGCTGAAAAAATGTTACGCGATAATGGAATTTATGATGTTAAAGTAATTTCAACTGCTGGTCAATTAACCGACCACTACAATCCGCTAACAAAAACAGTTAACCTTAGTGAAGGCGTTTACGATGCCTGCTCGGTATCAGCAGCGGCCGTAGCTGCACACGAATGTGGACATGCTGTTCAACATGCCACAGCATACGCACCACTTACTATGCGCTCTAAATTAGTACCTGTAGTGAATTTTGCTTCGAACTGGATGCAATGGGTATTACTTGCTGGTATTTTACTTGTAAATTCGTTTCCACAGTTATTATTAGCTGGAATAGTGTTGTTTGCAGTCACAACATTATTTAGTTTCATAACATTACCTGTTGAAATTAATGCAAGTAGCAGAGCATTGGAATGGTTAAGTACTGCTGGAATTACCAACTACGAAACGCACGAACCCGCCAAAGATGCTTTAAAATCAGCTGCTTACACTTATGTTGTAGCTGCATTAGGCTCATTAGCTACATTGGTTTATTATATTTTAGTATATTTAGGACGTAGAGATTAATTCCGATTTTTTTTCGTACTTTTGCAATCCTAAAAATGGCTCCGTAGCTCAGCTGTATAGAGCGTCAGATTCCGGTTCTGAAGGTCAAGGGTTAGAATCCCTTCGGGGTCACATAA
>CAYXQZ010000176.1:0-6362 GCA_964466415.1 uncultured Paludibacter sp. | reverse complement strand
GTGTGTCAAAGTTTGTTTGTCGTGTTCGTTTCATTTTAGTTCCCAGATTATACCCGGACGAAAAAACAATCCGAAGTAATTAACGTGTAAATTAAATGCGCCAGCCGTTTTGTACCAAATTTCGGCAGTTAAACGAACGCTTTCGTTTAATTTATAATGTCCGAAAACTGTAGTCATCGGATTTGTAGCTTGATTTACAATATATTGGTCGAAGTTTGTTACTCCAATGCCAATATTCCAAGCTTTTGCAGGTTTATTTAATGTATAACTGAAATGGTACAAAGGATTAAAAATCTCTTGTACGCTTCCATTTGCATTTATTCCTGTTTCCGCAATTGCATTTTTTGTAAATCCAATATTTTTAAATCCTGTTCCTATTTTAAAATTAAAATGCTCATTTTCAGTCGATAATATTAAACCATAGTTCGTTTCGCGTACAAAATCGGACAATGTTGTTGAAATAAAAAATAATTTTGCTCTGTAATTTTTTTGTTTAAACCTGAAAAAATGCGAAACATTTAGTTTGTAGCCCGAAAACAAAGTTGTATTATTGCTAATCAAATCGTTATGAAAGCCCGATTGTAACTCGAAACGTCGATATTTATAACTAATATCAGCTGATGTTTTTAAATAAACTCCCTCCGAAATATTTGAATGTCCAATATCAGAATATGCTGATAATTGCACTTGAGCATTCAGGTTACTTTGAACCAAAATAAAACAAATAAACGGAACTATTATGCTGATTCTCAACGTTTTTATTTCTTCTTTTTCTGAACAGTCCAACCAAATTTACCTATCTCTTCGCCTAATTTATAATAATGTCCGTGCGAATAAGCAATTAGTTTCGCTTTACTTAAATCAAACGTATCTGTTTCAGGGTCAATATACTGACTATCGGCCTGAACGTTTACAACGTCGGCAATAAACATATCGTGCGAACCAAGCGAAATAATTTCTTTCACTTTACACTCTATACAAAGCGGCGATTCCTGAATAATAGGTGCAGCAACCATTTCTCCTTTTATAGGAGTTAACTTCATTTCGGCAAATTTATTAAAATCTTTACCACTTTTCACGCCACACCAATCAGTAGCATAAGCCATATCTTCGTTCGTCAGGTTAATAACAAACTCTCCACTTTTTTTAATTATATCGTACGAATGTCGCTCCGGACGCACTGATATATAACACATTGGTGGATTTGAACAGATTGTACCCATCCAACTTAACGTAATTAAATTATATTCTTCGGGTGTACTTCCACACGAAATCAACGCAGCTGGCAACGGATAAATCATGGTGCCTGGCTTCCAACTAATATGTGACCTCTCCCCAACCCTCTCCAAAGGAGAGGGTGAAAGTGTATCTATCAACAGTTTACTATTTGAATAATTTTTCTTAAATGTCATTTTCTAAAAATGAAAAGTTTAATAATTTGCAATTTCCTCTCCTTTGGAGAGGGTTAGGGTGAGGTTTACTTTATCTTCACTTCTTCCATTTTTACCTCGCGTTCGCAAAAATGGCATTTTAAAACTGTTTCATTATCGTGTTTTATTACATGAAATCGAGTTGTAACAGGTTGATTATTAGTTATACAATTAGGGTTTGCACATTGTACAATTTCTTTTATCTCATCGGGTAAAATCAATGGACGCTTTTCAACAACCTCATAATCGCGTATAATATTGATTTTCGCATCCGGACAAATCAAAGCCAATTTATTTGTTTCGTTATCAGCCAAAGCTCTATCGGCAATTTTTACGATACCTTTTGAACCTATCTTTTTGCTTTCCAAATTATTAGCCAGCGTAATTTGATTCAGACACGAATCCAAATGTAGAATATGAACCACCTTAAATAATTTGTCGGACGGAATGTGGTCAATCACTGTTCCGTCTTTGAGTGCTGCTACTTTTAATTTTTTTTCCATTGAATAATATGCTAATTTACTCGAATTAATACGAATTATACGAATTTCTTTTTGCTTACTACTTACAGCTTGCCTCTTACTGCTGAATCAATACTTTACTTAAGATTGCTTGTCTTACAAACAATCCGTTTTGTGCTTGCTTAAAATAATATGCTTTTTCGTTTGTATCAACATCTGGGTCAATTTCGGTTACTCGTGGAAGTGGATGCAGTATTCGTAAATTCGGTTTCGAATGTGCAAGCATTTCATTTTTAAGTGTATACACATTTTTTACACGTTCATATTCCATTAAATCTAGAAAACGTTCTTTTTGTACACGCGTCATGTACAAAATATCAGCATCGTTAAAATTATCGTTTAACTCTGTTGATTCTGTATATTTTATACCATGTTTTTTACAGAAAACTTTATATTCGTCCGGCATTTTCAGTTCGTCGGGCGCAATAAATTTAAAAGTAGGATTAAAATGCGACATGGCCATTAAAAGCGAATGAACGGTTCGTCCGTATTTTAAATCGCCCACAAGGCATATCGTCAAATTTTCGAGTGTTCCCTGCGTTTTAAGTATCGAATACAAATCAAGCAAGGTCTGCGAAGGGTGTTGATTTGCACCATCTCCTGCATTTATTATCGGCACAGGAGATATCTCTGCCGCATATCGGGCAGCACCTTCGAGCGGATGACGCATCACAATAGCATCGGCATAGCAACTCACCATGTGAATAGTGTCGTTGAGCGTTTCACCCTTCGACGAACTACTGGTAGCAGCATCCGAAAAGCCAATTATGGAACCACCCAAGCGGATAACAGCCGTTTCGAAACTCAAACGAGTACGTGTTGAAGGTTCAAAAAATAATGTTGCAATTACTTTTCCATCCAAGGTCTTACGGTTTGGATTAGCTTCGAAACTAGCCGCCGAATCGAGAATGGCTAAAATTTCGTCTTTGCTGTAATCGGAAATTGATACTAAACTGTTTTTACTCATGGTATTATTTCTAATAATCTTTCCTTTTTTCGTATCCCTCGCCATTTATCCCGATTTGTCGGGAAGGGTTAGGGGCTAAAAAAAACCAACACAAATCCATAAAGATTCACATTGGTTTATTCGTATTTCGAGGCAATACGTCCAAGCAACTAATTTGCTGAAAGTTGCACTGCTCGAAAAAATATTTTGAATTGATTTTTGTCATATTTTTCGGGTACAAAGATAGTGAGAATTTTGGAAACTCTGATTGATATTTTACTAAAAAACTCATAAAATGTTATATGCTTTTTAAAACAAATGCCTAAAATTGCTATTTAAATAGTTATCTTTGCAACATAACTGTTGATAAAGAAAATTATGCACACTCAAATACAATTAATATTAACGCCAGAACAGGCCGAGAAACAAGAATTGCTAACAGCCCAAGTAGCTAAACATCTTAATGTTGATGCTGGAACAATAACAAAGATTCGTACGCTAAAAAAATCAATCGATGCTCGTTCAATGTATCCCAAAGTGAATGTTTCGTTGGAAGTTTATGTAAACGAAAATGCTCCAAAATCGGTTTACGAATCCTTTGATTATTCCGATGTATCAGAAAATGAAGCAGTTTTAATTATTGGAGCTGGTCCAGCTGGGTTGTTTGCTGCATTAAAACTCATAGAAAATGGATTAAGACCAATCATTATTGAACGTGGAAAGCAAGCCGATAAACGTAAACTAGATATTGCCCATTTGAATTTAAATAAGAATTTCGATACTGAATCTAATTATTGTTTTGGCGAAGGTGGAGCTGGTACTTTCTCAGACGGAAAATTGTATACCCGTTCAAAAAAGAAAGGCAATGCGCAACGAATTTATGAGATATTTCATTATCATGGTGCTGCCGAAGAAATTATGTATGAGGCACATCCACATATTGGTTCCGATAAATTACCTTTAGTTGTAAGCAGTATTAGTGATACCATTCGCAAATGTGGTGGCGAAATTCATTTCGAAGAAAAAGTTGTAGAAATATTAATTGAAAATAATTCAATAACTGGCTGTATAACAGCTTCAGGTAATTCTTATCTTGCCAAAACACTTATTTTGGCTACAGGACATTCAGCACACGATATTTACGAACTTTTATACAAACAAAATATATTACTTGAGCCCAAAGGTTTTGCAATGGGAGTAAGGGTGGAGCATCCTCAAAGCCTAATTGACAGTATCCAATATCATTGCAAAACACGTGATGAATACTTACCAGCAGCTAGTTATAATTTAGTGGAACAAGTGGCCGATCGTGGTGTATATTCGTTTTGTATGTGTCCTGGAGGGCGAATTGTTCCCGCCGGAAGTGGAAACGAAGAGATAGTAGTAAATGGAATGTCGGCATCAAAACGTAATTCACCTTATGCAAATTCAGGTATGGTTGTTGAAATTCGTCCCGAAGATATACCAGAGGAATTTAAAGAATTTGGAGCAATAGCCGGTTTAAAATACCAGCAATCTATCGAAAATATGGCGTATAAAAATAATGGAGGATTAGGTCAAACAGCTCCGGCACAACGAATGGTCGATTTTGTAAAAGGACGCGTTTCGTCCGATTTACCCGATTGTTCGTATATGCCTGGGCTAATCTCGTCACCAATTCATTTTTGGTTGCCCGATTTTATTTCGAGTCGCTTGCAAGAAGCATTTCGAAAATTCGATCGAAAAATGCATGGCTATTTAACCAACGATGCCGTTATAGTGGGAGTGGAGACACGCTCATCCGCTGCCGTTCGCATACCTCGTGACCCCGAAACTGGTTGTCATCCACAAATTGCAGGACTTTTCCCCGCTGGCGAAGGTTCTGGTTATTCAGGTGGAATCACTTCCTCGGCTATCGATGGCGAAAATGCGGCATTGGCAGTAAAAAAATGGATTGAAAGTAAAAAGTAAGAAAGCCCTTAACCTCTCCAAAAGGAGAAGTTTATTTTGTATTAGAAGTAGGTTGAAATTCACTTTATATTCTAGGTCAAGTAGCTTTGTTAAAATAACTCCATTTAACAACTTATCTACCAAATTTTTTAATCCAACTCTTTAATAAATATTTAATCAGACTGTAATAAATTGCAATCTTTTTACTGATAAATCGACAATTATAGCGAAAGCATAGTTGTCGATATTTGTTTATATGCCTTAAATACAAATAGATATATAAAACTTAGAAATCTCTCCCAAATTTTTTTGTAGTATTTATTACTACACAAAAAACTTTTATTTGCGACTGCATTTTTCCACATAGTGTTACAATATAACTTATTGATAGAGCGTATATTTGCTAAATCAAAAAACATTGAAACATTAATACTTTGAACCACAAAAGAGCACAAAAGAAAACAAAAGAAATATTTTTCAAAATTGAAAATTAACTTTTGTGTTATATTTATTGATTTTTTCCTTTTGTGCCTTTTTGTGTTCTTTTGTGGTGATTGTTTTTTCATTTGGTTCTTGATTCTAAAAATCTATCAATATGAACATACTTGTAACAGGCGGTGCCGGCTTTATTGGCTCAAATCTTTGCGAAACGCTACTCAAAAGAGGTGATAACGTAACTTGTTTGGATAACTTTGCAACTGGAAATCCCATGAATATTGCTCCTTTTTTAGTAAATTATCCCAACACATTCAAATTTATCGAAGGCGATATTCGTAATTTGGAACATTGCCGCAAAGCAGTAATTAATGTTGATTATGTGCTTCATGAAGCAGCTCTTGGTTCAGTTCCTCGTTCAATTAATGACCCTATTACCACTAACGAAACCAATATTTCGGGTTTTATGAATATGCTCGTAGCAGCCCGCGATGCTGGCGTAAAGCGTTTTGTTTATGCTGCCAGCTCATCCACTTATGGCGATAGCAAAGCACTTCCAAAAGTAGAAGATGTAATAGGCAAGCCGCTATCTCCTTATGCTGTAACAAAATATGTAAATGAATTATATGCTGATGTATTTGCAAAAACGTATGGTATGGAATGTATTGGTTTACGCTATTTTAATGTATTTGGTCGCCGACAAGATCCATTTGGAGCGTATGCAGCAGTTATCCCACTTTTTGTAAAAAAACTAATTGCTCATGAACCAGTAACTATAAACGGAGATGGCGAATTCTCCCGCGATTATACTTACGTGGATAATGTGGTGCGCATGAATATATTAGCACTCGAAACACAAAATCCCGAAGCAGTAAATCAAGTATATAACACCGCATGTGCTGAACGTACAACACTCAATCAATTAGTGGATTACCTAAAAGAATTTTTAAGCAAGTACGACCCCGAAATATCCAATGTAGAAGTAATTCATGGCGAAAATAGAGTTGGTGACATACCTCATTCGTTGGCATGCATCGATAAAGCTCGAAACTTGTTGGGATACGAACCTGCCTACAAATTTAGAGAAGGGTTAAAAGAAGC
>CAYXQZ010000175.1:3912-6367 GCA_964466415.1 uncultured Paludibacter sp. | reverse complement strand
CCATAATTGTGGTGCTAACTTCATCATGGGTTTATACATAATCGATTCTTTCTTAGTTTCTTCGTTCAAAATACCTACTTTTGAATCCACTGCATTAAATACATTTATCAGCAAACTAATAATTAAAGCATACTTTAATGCCCCAAACAAACCTCCAAAAAATTTATTTAACCCTCCAAGCGAAATTTGTTCGGCAAGTTTATCAAGCGACCGTGCCAACACCATCATGCCCAAGGCAATAGCTACAAATACTACTACAAACGATAATGGTTTAGCTACTTGTTCCGATACTGAAAATACGCCTGTAAGCATGGAACTTGCTATGGGCGAAAGTAATTTTGAACCATAAATTCCAATAAAAATTACGGCTATTGATAAAATCTCGCGTATAAAACCTTTGGTTAAGCCAAATACAAATCCCAAAAATATTGGAATAACAATCAGTATATCAAGTGTATTCATGTGAGTTGGTTTTTAAAGTTTATAAAGCTTATAAAGTTAGTAAGTTTTAAAATGCTATTTTGTTTTGCAAAGATAAAAAAAAATGTGGCACAGCTTTTGTTTTATGCTCAATACCGGAAAAAAAATCGAAGTTGCAACCTAAGGCATTATTTATCTTTTTTAAAAAATACAATTATGAGAACAAGAATTACAAGTCTAATTGCTATTTTAACTATAGCATTCTCCATACAAGGTATGGCCAGACAACGGATACAAGTAGAAGCTGTAAATAACGATTTAAGTTACTATCTTGATTTAAAAGCAATAGCAAGTATTTTTGGCGATTCGCGCGATTTGGAAGATTTTGAACGCAGAATTAATGATTCTGATACTGAAATATCAAATCTTGACTTAAACGGCGATGGCGATATTGATTACTTAAGAGTGATCGAAACTTCCGAAAACAATACACACGTAGTAGTGATACAAGCGATACTCGATAGGGATGTTTTCCAAGATGTAGCTACAGTAGTTGTTGACCGTGACAGATATCGTCGTTCGTATGTTCAAATTATTGGCGATCCATATATCTATGGTAACAACTATATTATCGAGCCTGTTTTTTATCGTACACCTCGTATACTTTCATGGTTTTGGACTCCTTATTACCGTTCATGGTATTCGCCTTACACTTGGGGATATTATCCACAGTATTATCATTATCGTCGTCCAGTACATATTAATATTTATCTTTCGCATGTACACGGTTGTATAAATTACGATCATTATTACCGTTACAACGATAGTTGGAGAAATAGAGATGCATACCGCATGTATGGTTCAATAAGTAGAAACGATTACAGTGTACGTTATCCTGAACGGAATTACAGTCGCCGAAATACAGATACTTCAAACCGTTACGAAATGGACCGTCGTCATAACAGTGATTATGTACGATCTTCCGATAGTAATTCGTCGAATAATACAAGGTATAATTCATCACGCAGCTCAAACGATAATGTGTACGACCGTTCAACACGCACTCCTTCGGATGTTCGTAATCAAAGTGGAAGTAGATCTGAAAGTACCGTTCGTAAATCTGAAACAACAAGGTCAAGTAATACTGATGTTTACCGTCCAAGTCGTCAAACAAGTACTCCAAGTCGTGAAGGATACACTCCAAGCCAAAGTTCAACTAGAACCGAAGAAGTAAAACGACCAGTTACACGGAGTTCCGATAATGTTACAACACCATCGCGAAGCAGTTCTGAAAGTGTTCGTTCGGCAAGGCCAGCACCCGAAACTAAAACTGTAGAGCGGAGTTCAAGTCAACGCAGTAGCACACCAGCACCAACCAAAAGTGAATCCACTCGTAGTTCGAGTTCAAAAAGTTCGAGTTCAAGTAGCGAAGGTGGTAGAAGATAGTAATCTGAGGATTTAAAATAGATTTGTTTGTAATTCATTTAATTTTGCGCAACCGTCAAACGAGAGTTTGGCGGTTTTTTTTTAGCGTGTAGTTTTTTTCCAATCAACAATGCCTTTAATGGCCAATAGTACAAATATAATATACTCAATGGTTAATAAATATAAGCCCTGACGGAAGAAAACAAAAACCGAAACACAATTTACAATTAGCCAAATATACCAATTGTCGAAAATTCGTCGGGTAAGCATTAGTTGACCTGCTATACTTGCAATGGCAACAAATGCATCGAAGTAAACTTGTGATGCTGGTTTTGGGAAGATAGTTGGAAATAGATTCGGTAATTGTTGAATAATTAAACCAACCAATAGTGTGGTTGCAGCTATCAGTAAAGCTATCCAGATACGCCATTTAGTTGTCAATACGGTTGGAGCTTCATTTTCCGATAGTTGCTTACTCCAAATTATCCAACCATAGATATTCGAGAAAAAGAAAAATGCTTGCAAAAACATGCCCGAATACAACTGCACCTGAAATAGTAGTATAAAAAAACAAGCCACACTTATCATGCCCAATGGCCACGAAATAATT
>CAYXQZ010000175.1:2113-3812 GCA_964466415.1 uncultured Paludibacter sp. | reverse complement strand
AACAAAAGTCGCAAAAACTTAAATGGCCTTTGCGACTTCGTGTTTTGTGTGTATCGTATTTTTAACCTACAATTTTACGAAACAAGTTTTTCATATTAACTGCATCGCCAATAATTTTATGTAAATCGGCTATAGCCACACGTTCTTGTTGCATGCTGTCGCGATGACGAATGGTTACTGATTTGTCCTCAGGAGTTTGGTGGTCCACTGTGATACAAAATGGTGTTCCTATTGCATCCTGACGGCGGTAACGTTTTCCAATAGAATCTTTTTCGTCGTAAGCACATTTAAAATCGAACTTCAAGTCGTTGATTATGTCGCGGGCTATTTCAGGAAGTCCATCTTTTTTCACAAGCGGCATAATACAAGCTTTAACAGGTGCTAGTACCGGTGGGATTGTCAATACAACGCGTGTGTCGCCACCTTCCAATGCTTCTTCTTTGTACGAAGCAGCCATAATGGATAGGAATGTACGGTCAACACCTATCGATGTTTCGATTACATAAGGCACGTACGATTGATTAATTTCTGGATCAAAATATTTGATGTTTTTGCCCGAGAATTTCTCATGACTGCTCAAGTCGAAATCGGTACGTGAGTGAATCCCTTCCACTTCTTTAAATCCAAAAGGCATTTCAAATTCAATGTCAGTAGCTGCATTGGCATAATGTGCTAGTTTATCGTGGTCGTGGAAACGGTATTTCTGATCGCCTAAGCCAAGGGCTTTGTGCCATTTGAGGCGGAATTCTTTCCAATGTTCAAACCATTTCATTTCTTCGCCCGGACGAACAAAGAATTGCATTTCCATTTGTTCAAATTCGCGCATGCGGAAAATAAACTGGCGAGCAACTATCTCATTCCTAAATGCTTTACCAATTTGTGCAATTCCGAATGGTATTTTCATACGACCAGTTTTTTGCACGTTCAGGAAGTTTACAAAAATTCCCTGAGCCGTTTCCGGACGTAAATATATTTTCAACGCTCCATCGGCTGTTGAGCCCATTTCGGTTGAGAACATCAAGTTAAACTGACGAACATCGGTCCAGTTGCGAGTGCCGCTTATCGGACAAACTACTTCGTAATCTTCGATAATAGCTTTCAGCTCAGCTAAGTTTCCATCGTTGAGTGCAGCCACAAAACGAGCGTGAATTTCGTTGCGTTTAGCTTGATTCTCCAATACACGTTCGTTGGTTGAGCGGAATACAGCTTCGTCAAAGCTTTCGCCAAAACGTTTAGCAGCTTTTTCTACTTCTTTATTCATTTTGTCGTCGTACTTAGCCAATAAGTCTTCGATCAAAACATCGGCACGGTAGCGTTTTTTGCTGTCTTTATTGTCAATCAACGGATCGTTAAATGCATCAACGTGACCCGAAGCTTTCCAGGTAGTAGGGTGCATAAAAATGGCTGCATCGAGTCCAACTACGTTTTCGTTGAGCAATACCATGCTATCCCACCAGTATTTTTTAATGTTGTTTTTTAGTTCAACACCATTCTGACCGTAGTCGTAAACGGCACCTAGTCCGTCGTAAATTTCGCTCGAAGGAAACACAAAACCGTATTCCTTGCAGTGCGCAATTAGTTTTTTAAAAACATCTTCTTGTGAAGCCATAATTATATTTACAATTTTTTTTTATTTACGATTTACAATTTTCTTACAGCTTGCAAAGTTACTATTTTTTTGACAAAATAAACAATCTTA
>CAYXQZ010000175.1:0-2013 GCA_964466415.1 uncultured Paludibacter sp. | reverse complement strand
CTTATTTCTCTTATAAATGCTTAAAACGAATGAATTAGAAACAAAAAACCCAAAACCATAAAGTTTGGCTCTGGGTTTATTTCAAGTTTAGCGGTTACAATTGCTGAGTTTTATGCTTCGGCGTACATTTCGTCGATCATCGATTTGTAGCGTTGCATAATTACTGCTCGGCGCATTTTGAGTGTGTTAGTAAGCTCGCCCGACTCAATTGAAAAACCTTTTTTGATTAATCTGAACTTTTTAATTTGCTCATAATTAGCCATATCGGCTTGTGCTGTCTTTATGCTATTAGCTATCAACTTAAGAATGTCGGCGTGCTGAATCAATTCATCAATGTCCGAATACGTAATTTTATTTTTGGCAGCATAATCCTCCAAAGCAGGAATTGATGGAGCAATAATGGCTGTTACATAATTACGTTCGTCGCCTATAGTGGCGGCTTGTTCTATATAACGGTCAAGTCCTAGGCGCGTTTCAATTTCCTGAGGAGCTATGTATTTTCCGTTCGAAGTTTTGAATAAATCCTTAATACGTTCGGTGAGTGTAATAATATCGCCTTTCAAAATTCCAGCATCGCCCGTTTTAAACCATCCATCTTCGGTAAATGCTTCGGCTGTTGCTTTCTCGTTTTTATAATAACCACTAAAAACAGTTTTTCCTTTTACAAAAATCTCATTGTCGGGGCCAATTTTTACCTGTACATCAGGCATAACGCGCCCAACGGTGCCAATTTCGAAACCAGTATAATCAAAACACGATACGGTAGCTGTTGTTTCGGTAAGTCCGTAGCCATACACTATAGGCACACCTATGCATTGCATAAAAGTATTAATGCCATCGGATAAACGTGCACCAGCTGTAGGAAGCATCGAAGCATTTTCAATACCAATTGTTTTTTTTACTTTGGAATAAATCAGCTTATCGGCTATTCCGTATTTCATTTTTAGCAGCACACCGGGTGTTTTTCCTAATCGCAAGTAGTCTAAATTATGTTGTTTTCCAACTGCCAATGCCCAACTAACCAAACCTTGTTTAACTGGAGGCATTTTAGCTATGTTTTCTTGCACCCCAGCATATACTTTTTCCCAGAAACGTGGTACAGAGCACATAAGCGAAGGCCGAACATCTTTAATGGTTTGCTGTATTTCGATGGGTCGGAAATTGATATATACTTGTACGCCCATATAAATGCAAAAATAAGTCCACGTACGTTCAAATACATGCGATAGCGGTAAAAATGCAATGGAAGTATCTTTATCGTTAATGGTTGTAAGTCGCATTTTATGAATACGCATGGCTTCCATAAAGCCCGAATGTGGCATCATCACTCCCTTGGGGTTTCCGGTAGTACCCGATGTGTAAAGTATACATGCTAAATCATCTTCCGAAGCTTCGTTGAGTCGGTTTTGAACTTCGAAATGTTGTGTCGATTTTTCGCCCATCGCCAACAAATCAGCATAAAATATGGATCTGCCATCAGTTACAATTTTTACTTCAGGGTCAAAAACAATAATTTTTTTCAGTACAACTGAGCTTCTCAATACTTCCAAAGCCACATCATATTGTTGCTGTTCGCCTACAAATATTACTTCAATACCGGCGTCATTTACAATATATTCAACTTGTGCAGCCGACGAAGTGGCATAAATAGGTACCATAACCGAACGATTGCTGTAAAGTGCAAAGTCAACAATGAGGTTTTCGGTCATGTTTTGCGAAAACTGACCTACACACTGTTGCTCATTAACTCCTAATTCAATAAGGGCTTTTGCAATAGTAAGTACTTGTTTGTCAAAGCTATTCCAGCTAAGCGAAGTCCATTGGTCGGTAAGATTTTTACGGAAATGAAAGATGGGCCTTTCGCCATATTTTCGTGCTTGTGCACTTACAATCTGTGAAAAATGTAGTTCCTGCATGTGTGTGTTATTTAGCTTGTTAACGATTGATTGTTTGCAAAGATAAATTATTTTCTGGAATAATTACACAGTATTGGAAAATTTGTGCAAGAAATGA
>CAYXQZ010000174.1:0-6526 GCA_964466415.1 uncultured Paludibacter sp. | reverse complement strand
ATTTCTCTTCTTTACGTTTCAACGCATCACGTATATTGACTGCCAATTCATATTTCTCCTCGTGTAAAGCCATGCTAAGCAATTCTTCCAAATCAGTTATATTTAGTAAATCAAGCTCTTCATTGGATAAATCTTCGGCATTGAGTTCTACTTCCATAACCTCAGTTTTTTCGGCAGGCGCTTCTACAACTGTACCAACAATCTCTAAAATTTCGGCACTAATATAAATTGGAGCATCGCTTCGAACGGCTAATGCTACTGCATCCGAAGTACGAGCATCAACAATTAACACTTCATCGTCCTTGCGAATGTGTAATTCAGAATAAAACACATCACTTATCATATTGTAAATGAGTATCTTTTCGAGTTTTGTACCAAATATACTTAGGATATTATTAATTAAATCGTGGGTTAAAGGGCGTGGCGATTTTTTATTATTTAATTTCATTGCTATTGATTGTGCCTCAGGCTCGCCTATCATTACCGAAAATCGCCTATTACCTTCCATCTCGCTCAATACCAGACCATAAGTACCAACTACTGTTTGGTTGTAAACCAATCCGGTAATTGATAATCTAATTTCATTTTCCATAAATCATCCTGTTTTTTTGAATAGTCAGCAAATATAAGCAATTTTTTAAATGTATTCTTTATCAATGACACTTTTTGAGCAATAATTAGGTTGTAATTTAATATATTTTTTTCTGTTATTATAAAATACTGTGATTCAAGTATAGAAAATTAGTTGTAATTTTGCAGGCCAAATTTTATTTTGTTGAAAATAGCAAAGAATAATGAAAACAGACATTCAAAAAATTGTTTTACGCACGTGGGGATTAATGATGTCGACCTCACAAACTTGGGAAGAGATATTTAATGACGCTAAAGAAAAATCGTTTAAAAAATACTTCATACCTCTTTTGTTACTTTGTGTTGCATTTGTAGTAGCTTTTAAAACTATTTACGCCGATTCAAAACACATACAGACTGGTTTTATATACGGCGTTATTGCATTAATTGCATACTTATGTTCATTTTATTTAATTCGATATTTCGTTAATAAGTTTTTAAATAAATATCATGCCGATAAATCGGATGCATTGATTATTGAAAAACTGATTGTGTATTCGTTTTCGGTTGTATTTGCTATAAAATTGATTACAACCATAATTCCCAGTTTATTTTTCCTGCAAATTTTAAATGTTTATACTGTATATATCGTATGGGAAGGTTGCCGATTAAAATTTGATGTTAACGAAGATGAGAGAGGTAAAATTATGCTAATAATTGGTGGCTCCATCATGTTTTTACCTGCAATTATTAGTAAAATTATTTTATTTATGATTCCGGGGTTTTAGTTCAAAAAGTTTATAAGGTTTGTAAGGTTGTAAGGTTGTAAGGTTGTAAGGTTATAAGGTTTATAAGGTTTGTAAAGTTATAAAGTTAAAGCATTGTTTAAAAAATCGAACATAGTAATAAAAAATAAACGCGCCACATTCGATTACGAATTAGAGGAGCGTTTTGTTGCTGGTATTCAATTATTTGGAACCGAAATAAAATCAATTCGCGATGGAAAAGCTTCGTTGGTTGATACTTTTTGCACCTTTATAAATAATGAATTATGGGTGCGCAACATGCATATCTCAACGTATTTTTTCGGGACCTATAATAACCACGAAGTTCGCCGCGACCGAAAATTACTACTTACAGCTAAGGAACTTAAAAAACTAACAAAAGCTACTAAAGAAACTGGCTATACCATTGTACCTATCAAACTTTTTATCATCGAAAAGGGGTTGGCAAAACTCGAAATTGGACTTGCTCGTGGCAAGAAAAACTACGACAAACGTCAAAGCCTTAAAGAAAAAGAAGACAAACGCCTCATGGACAGAGCCATGAAGCGTTAGTCTTATTGGCATATTGGCACATTATTTATCTTTATAAGCATCCAATATCGCTTTCACACCATCAGGAGCTACACGGCCGTACACTTTTTCGCCTACCAAAATTACTGGAGCCAATCCGCAAGCACCTACGCAGCGTAAGCAGCTAAGTGAGAATTTTCCATCGTCACTGGTTTGTCCTACCGAAATTCCCAATTGTTTTTTAAATTCATCCAGCACTTTTTCGGCTCCACGTACATAACATGCTGTACCTGTACAAACCGAAATTGGGAAACGACCCTTCGGAATCATTGTAAAGTACGAGTAAAAAGTAACTACACCATATACATGGGCCGTCGACACATTCAAACAATGTGCTATAACTTCTTGTACCTCAGCCGGAAGGTAGCCAAAAGTATGTTGCGTTTGATGCAATACATTTATTAATTCACCCGCCTCATTGTTGAAATTGGCACAAATTTCATGTATTTTCTGAATTTTATCTTCCGACAATTTTACCTTTACTTTTACTTTTCCCTTTTCGGCAACTGCATACGAATATATCGAAGAATTTTTATCCATTTGATGAATAACATCTTTTGCTTCAGTCTTTACAATCTTATTATCGTCGGATTTTATCGACTTTTCATCGGTTAATGATTTACTAATCATAACATTATATTTTTAAATTATTCCTTTAGTTTTAATTAATCGTGATGTATCGAAACTTCATTGCTTTTATCGAAATAGGTGGTATGAAGTAATTCGTGCGATTTATGTCCAAGAGGTTTTCCCAAAAATTCATCGTATAATTTCAAAATATGAGGATTCTCATGTGATTTACGAATAACTTTCCGATCATCTTCGCTGTAAAGAGAAGCAGCACGTTTCAACAGAATTTCACTATTCCCGAAGTGATAAGGTTGACCACCACCACCAATACATCCACCTGGACAAGCCATAATCTCGATGGCATGGTATTTTGAGCGACCTGCGCGAACTTCGTTAAGTAATTTACGTGCATTGGCCAATCCGTGAGCAATACCTATGTTTAATGGTAAACCATCAAAATCAATCGTAGCTGAACGTATTCCATCCATTCCACGCAATGCGTTAAATTCCAATTTTTCAAGCGATTTGCCGGTGTGCAATTCATAAGCAGTACGACAAGCAGCTTCGATAACGCCTCCTGTATTTCCAAAAATCACTCCAGCACCTGTCGATTCGCCCATTGGATGGTCGAAATCTTCGTCAGGCAAATCCATAAAGTCGATATTGGCTTGTTTGATAAAGGCAGCTAATTCGCGCGTTGAAATAGAAAAATCAACATCAGGATTACCATTCACTTTAAATTCGTCGCGTTGACATTCGTATTTTTTGGCCAAACAAGGCATTACCGATACTACAACTAAATTTTTGCGATCAACACCAATTTTTTCGGCAAAATAAGTTTTGGCAACAGCACCAAACATTTGTTGAGGCGATTTGGCAGTTGAAGGAATATCTAACAAATCCGAAAAGTTATGTTCGAAAAAGTTAACCCAACCTGGACAACAAGATGTTAGCATAGGTAATTTCACATTCTCTTCGCCTTTCAAGTAGCGTCCCAAACGGTCGAGCAATTCGGTTCCTTCTTCCATAATGGTAAGGTCGGCAGCAAAATCGGTATCAAAAACATATTTGAATCCTAAACGGCGTAATGCAGCAGCCATTTTACCAGTTACCGAAGTTCCTGGCTCTAAACCAAATTCTTCGCCTAAGGCAGCACGTACCGCAGGAGCAGTTTGTACAATTACCGTTTTTGTTCTATCAGATAATGCGCGTAACACATCGTTAGAGTGGTCAACTTCGGTCAAAGCACCTGTAGGACAAACCGAAACGCACTGTCCGCAATAGGTGCAAGGCGATTTTTCTAAGTCCATTTCGAAAGCAGGAGCTACCACAGAATTAAATCCACGGTTTACTGCCGAAAGTGCTCCAACTGTTTGAACCTCGTTACACATCATTTCGCAACGACGACACATAATACATTTGTCCACATCGCGGATAATGGAAGGCGATGTATCTTTACGATAAGTTGATTTTTCGCCTTGATAAGGAATATCGCGTATTCCAAATTTGGTAGCCAAACTTTGAAGTTCGCAATTTCCCGATTTTGCACAAACCAAACAATCGAATGGGTGATCCGAAATAATTAGTTTTAGCACTGTACGACGCGCATTCAACACACGAATATTATGCGAATTTATTATCATGCCCTCTTGTGCTTCGGTAGCGCAAGCAGGTGCTAGGTTTTTTCGTCCATCTACTTCAACCACACAAATACGACAACCACCTGGTTTGTTTTCGATGTTCATGTCACACATCTCAAAATGGCAAAGGGTTGGTATTTCAATACCAATTTTGCGGGCAGCTTTTAGGATAGTAGTTCCTTTTTCTACTTCTACCGTTTTATTATCGATGGTTAGTTTAATTGTCTCCATTTTCAACTTTTTTAGGGGTGTGTTCTAATTTAATACTAATGGCATCGAAAGCACATTTCTCTTCGCAAGCGCCACATTTAATACAAATATCTTGATGAATATAATGTACTTGTTTTTTGTCGCCTGTGATGGCATTTACCGGACAACTACGTTTACAAGCCGTACAACCAACGCATTGATCTTCGTCAATTACATAATAAAGCAATGCCTTACATTGTCCAGCACGACATTTCTTTTCTTCGATATGTTCCACATATTCATCCCAAAAGTTTTCGAGAGTAGAAAGTACAGGATTAGGCGATGTTTGTCCTAAACCACAAAGTGAGGTATCCTTAATTACCGAACTAAGGTTTTTAAGTCGTTCGAGATCCTCCCAAGTGCCTTTTCCTTGTGTTATTTTATCAAGCACTTCGTAAAGTCGTTTGTTACCTACACGACAAGGAGCGCATTTTCCGCACGATTCTTCCACAATAAAATCGAGGTAAAATTTAGCAACCGACACCATACAATCGTCTTCGTCGAGCACAATCATACCACCTGAGCCCATCATAGAACCTACAGCTGTTAAGTTATCATAATCAATAGGTGTATCCAAGTGTTTTTCGGTTAAGCAACCGCCCGAAGGGCCACCAGTTTGAACTGCTTTGAATTTTTTACCATCCTTGATGCCACCACCAATTTCGAAAATAATTTCGCGAAGCGTAATTCCCATAGGTACTTCGATAAGTCCCACATTGTTAATTTTACCGGCCAATGCAAAAACCTTAGTGCCTTTTGATTTTTCGGTTCCAATGCTAGCAAAATATTCAGCTCCTTGGTTGATGATAACTGGAATATTGGCAAAAGTTTCTACGTTATTTACATTGGTAGGTTTGCCTAAATAGCCCGAAACTGATGGAAATGGCGGTTTGAAAGTTGGCTCACCACGCATACCTTCCATCGAATGAATCAATGCTGTTTCCTCGCCACAAACAAATGCTCCAGCACCAAAACGCAATTGAATATCGAAACTAAAGGAACTTCCTAAAATATTTTCGCCCAACAACCCAAGCTCACGAGCCTGTGCAATGGCTTTTTGTAAACGCTGAATAGCCAATGGATATTCAGCACGTATATAAACCAAACCTTTGGAACCTCCAATAGCAAAACCACAAATTGCCATGGCTTCGATAACCGAATGTGGGTCACCTTCGAGAATTGCACGGTCCATAAATGCACCCGGATCACCTTCGTCGGCATTACAAACTACATATTTTTGATCTGCTTCTACTTTGCTGGTAATTTCCCATTTCAATCCAGTTGGGAATCCACCACCACCACGACCGCGAAGTCCTGATTTTTTGATGATATCAATGGTACGTTGTGCATCAAGTTCAGTAAGCACCTTACCTAGAGCCTGATAACCATCGTGTATAAGATATTCGTTAATATTCTCAGGATTTATTGCACCACAATTACGCAAAGCTATACGTTTTTGTTTTTTGTAAAAATCCATGTGCTCCGAGTCGCTTACACGTTCGCTTGTAACAGGATCTTTAAACAGTAGGCGCTCTACTTTTCCACCACCTACAATGTGTTGGTCAATTATTTCACGTGCATCGTTGGGTGTAACCTCAGTATAAAAGGTGTTGTCGGGGAGAATTTTAACGATAGGTCCTTTTTCACAAAAACCAAAACAACCTGTAGATGTTACTTCTACATTGGTACTCAATCCTTTGTCGTTGATAATTCGCTTTAGTTTTTCGTCGAGTGCAATACTTTGTGCAGCATGGCAACCCGTTCCTCCGCAGACATGTACATGTTGTTTGTACTTGGCCTTTTCGGCCTCAAGCACTTTTTGCATGTAAACAAGTTCAGGCAAAGATTTTACTTTTGTCATAATTTGTTTTTTAGTTTTATTAGTTTGAAATTTGTTGTGTTACTTAGTTGAAGTAAAAACCTGCTATTTAAAACAATTTGGTTGACCAAAAGTGCAGGGTGAAATTCATAAAACAGCGCTCTGTATTTTATCTATATATCTGATTGATAGACATATAAATAATTATAGATTTCAACTGCAAAGATACGAAAATATTTTTGATTACGGAAAAATTTCTTTAATGATTTTCAAAAAAAATGGTTAGAAACTGTTTATTGCCAGATTAAATAAATCTAAAAAAA
>CAYXQZ010000173.1:0-6562 GCA_964466415.1 uncultured Paludibacter sp. | reverse complement strand
AAAAAAAAGGCTATAAAGCATGCTTAACCACACTTTATAACCTTATAACTTTAAAACTTTATAAACCTTATTACTTTATAAACTTTACGAACCTTATAAACTTTACGAACTTAAATAATCTCTGCTCGCTTAGCCAGGTTTTGTTCCCAAGCCCAAGCGCTGCGTAGGGTTTCTTCAACTGTTTCGGCAGCTGTCCAGCCTAGTACATTATTGGCATACGACGGATCGGCCCATACTTTTTCGACATCACCACTACGGCGACCAACAATTTTGTAAGGAACTTCGACGCCTGTTACTTTCATAAATGTTTCGATAATTTCGAGTACCGAAAGACCACGGCCTGTGCCCAAATTAAATGTTTCGATTTGCGCATTGGTATTTTTTTCCAACAAGCGTTTTACTGCAATTACGTGTGCTTTAGCTAAATCCACCACATGGATATAATCGCGTACACACGAACCATCGGGCGTATTGTAGTCGTTACCAAAAACCGACAATTGTTTACGCATGCCAATGGCAGTTTGCGTTACAAAAGGCAATAAATTATTAGGCACACCATTAGGTAATTCGCCAATCTCGGCCGAAGCATGTGCTCCAATTGGATTGAAATAACGGAGGATAATACTTTGCAAATCAGCACTAGCAGCCAAGGTATCGTGTATTATTTCTTCGCCAATTTGTTTGGTATTGCCATAAGGCGATTGTGCTAATTTAATAGGTGCTTGCTCGGTAACTGGCAAAATATCGGGCTGGCCGTACACCGTGCACGACGACGAGAACACCATGCTTTTAACCTTATGTATAGGCATTAATTGCAAGATATTGATCAGCGAAACTAAATTGTTGCGGTAATACATCAAGGGTTTTTCAACCGATTCGCCTACAGCTTTGTTAGCTGCAAAATGAATAATGGCGTCAATGTCCTGGTATTTTTCGAACATACGATCCATGCTCACATAATCCACACAATCAATGTTTTCGAAAGCCGGACGAATACCCGTAATTTTTTCGATTCCATTCAGTACATCAATATTCGAATTTGATAAATTATCGACAATTACAACCTCGAAACCTTCTTTCTGGAGTTCTACCGTAGTATGCGAACCAATATAACCGGTTCCTCCAGTAACTAATATTTTTGACATGTTCTAATTATTTAAAAAGTTGTTTTGGATAAACTCCTTTGCGTATTAACTCGTTGATTTTCAAAACTACCTGCGGACGATCTTCGGCATAAGTTACACCAAACCATTTCGAAGTAGTATCGAGCACTTTACAGCTAGCTTTGCCTTCGACAATAAGGTTGTTAACTGCCAATGGAATATAAAATTCCGATTTTAGTTTTTGACCGTTTTCGGCTAGGAACTCAATAAAGTATTTTTCGGAATAATCAAAATAATCGGGTGTAAAGCCCCACATATTCATGGATACAGGCGTATTTGCCGGAATAGCTACTTCTTCGCTTTTTTCGTCGAGGTAAATAATAGCGCCTCCATTTTCTTCGATGTGTGTGCGTTCAACCACATTAGTCAAATTGCCATTTTCGTCCACTTCGCATATTCCACGACTCACCGATCCACTTTCGGACAAAGTATTGCCTACGTGATAACCTACCATGCAATATTCGTTTTGCTTGCCAACTACACTACGTAAAAAGTCGGCCAAAACGGCAAATGACTCCTGACCATAAAAATCGTCGGCATTAATTACTGCAAATGGTTCATTAATAACTCCTTTACCCATTAACACAGCATGGTTAGTTCCCCATGGTTTTTCGCGTTCGGCAATGTAAGTGCAACCTGCAGGTACACTTGTAATATCCTGAAATACAATTTCAACATCAATAAGGTTTTTAAACTTATTTACAACAGCTTCCTTGAAATCAGCTTCGAAGCTTTTGCGAATTACAAAAACAATTTTTCCAAAACCAGCTTTGATGGCATCGTAAATTGAATAATCCATAATGGTTTCGCCATTCGGGCCTAATCCATCGAGTTGTTTTAAACCGCCATAACGGCTTCCCATCCCTGCTGCTAATACAAATAATGTTGGTTTCATTTACTAATATATTAATTTAAAATATGATACTACTTTTATTTAAGTATAATAAAACATTAAAACACAAAAGAAACACAAGGTAAAAAACCTCAAATAAAATTAGAAACACAAATTTTCAATATTGAAAATTATTCCTTTTGTTGACTTTTGTGTTCTTATGTGGTTCAATTCTTATATTTATTTCTTTAATTCCTTATTGGTAAAGAATAACTGCTTTCAAAAAATACGAATTGCAAAAATACAAAAATCTTTCGACAAAATAAAACTAAAAGTGTATTTCAAAAAATTTAATTATAAACACTCAAAACAAATAACTGAGGGTCAACACGCAATGAAAATTGTTGAAAAGTATTTGGCAACTGGCGTTGGATGACTTGGAAATAATAGCTATTTTTGCAGAAGTACGAAAAATTTTAAAACCCATAGTGTGACAGCACCAAGCAATAAACAAATAATCATTTATATTTCGATAGCCGTTATATTTTCCTTATTAATAGCCACTTACTTTCTGACCAAAACACCCGAAACGAAACCCAAAGTAGAAATACCCAATAATTACAAAGGCTGCAACCAGCTAATTAATGCCAGCGCACCTATACAGCCAGCCGAAATTATACGCGACATTAATACCATTCAATTAGTGCATGCCATGAAAAATGGCTTAAAAAAGCCATTCGCAACCAATGCCGAATTTGATTCGACCATAAATAAAATGGTTGAAAAATATGAACTTGTGGAAATAAAAGATTGTAGGTTGTACCACCTAAAATCGTTGAAACACTCACATCCATACCTAATACCCGAGGCTGTAAGTATGGTTGATGAGATAGCCTATCGGTTTCAGGCTAAACTCAAGGAGAAAAAATTGGGTAATTATTGTTTTTTTCTGACTTCGGTACTGCGTACGCTCGAATCGCAAGAAAAACTAAGCATGCGCAATGGCAATGCCTCGGATACTACAGCCCATTTTTATGGCACTACGGTAGATATATCGTACAAACATTTTTTGAATTTGGACAACGATTCCATAGTGCCTAAATGGGAAATAATTCAAGAACTCACCAAAACGCTACTTGAAATGCGCAAAGAATGTAAGCTACTAGCCGTGCGCGAGCGCCATCAATCCTGCTTTCACATAACTGTAGTGTGCTGCAAACCTAAGGACACAAAATTAGAAAACGAATAAAAAGATTTATTTTATCATTTTCAGTCCGCTTAGGGCAGAACTATCGTTGGGCCGAATGGTAAGTGCATGATTAAATAGCACTTTGGCATCGCCCATTTTTCCTAAATTCAGTTTTGTCCATGCGAGCATAATTACCGAATCGTAATCGAGCGGGTACAAATTAATTACTTTCCCAAACAAATTGGCTGCAGAGCCATATTCTTTACGGTTGTAATAAATAACACCTAACCAATAATTGGCTGTGGTATTTTGTGGGTCAATTTTTAGTATTTGGAGGTAATGCGCTTTTACTTTTTCCCAATTTTCGGCAGCACTCAAGGGCTTAATACAACCAAACCGAGCTTCGATGGCATAAGGTTTTAAACTAATGGCTTTGTCGTAGTATTTAATTGATTCGGTGTAATTTTTTGTAAGATAATACAACCAACCTAAGCGAACATTGCAAAAATAATCATCCGCATCAAATACATTTTTTACTTCCTTTATGGCCGAGTTGTAGTTCGATGCATTTTCAAATTCGTAACTTTTGCTAAATGCTGATTGGCGGTTGGCCGTTTGAGCATTAACAAAAACACTTGAAAATAAAACTGTAACAAGAAATATCCTGAATTTTAAAGTTTCCATATAAATCCTCCTGATAATGAATTTTGATTGTAATATGTTTGTGAATTACTGATTAGTTTTTTGTTATACGAATAATTTGCAAATAATGTAATTTTAGGCGACACATACCAAAATGCAGTGGTGCCTATTCTGAATTTTGTGGCATCGAGCGAGTTATAGACATACAATCCATTATTTTCCACATAATTATCTAAATTTCCGAAAGTAATATCGCCTTCGAGCCATAATTTGGGGGTAGCTAAAAATCCTGCCGATTGCGAATAAACAAGTCGGTTTACTCCATTTCGGTTGATAGAATAAACCGACGATTTGAAATATGGTTTAAATTGACCTGGCAAAACAAAACCAAAATGCGCTCCGGTTTGAACCTGCAAGGTGTCGCCCGTTAAAAACGAACTACTTACACCCAAATCAAATCTGCCAATTTTATGCGTTAAACTCCCCGTAAAAACATTCGTTTTAAATGTATCTTTTACATTGTACATAGCGTCATCAACTTTTGCATTTAGGTAATGATAGCCAAATCGGACCGCTGTTCGGCTCCACAAATTGTAACTTAGCAGTGCAAAGTATTCGTCCTGCTGGATATTTGTATACGAGTCATTTATCTGATTATAGCGCGAAACGGATTGATAAATATTAAAACGGTGGTTAAGTCGTGAGTTTATTCCAATACGTGTATAATCGGGATTGGAGCGAACGTCGCTATCGTTGATTTTATAATTATATTCAAAATCAATGGCATCGAGTGGTTTAAAACTTTTCAATTTAAAATACTGTTGGGATTCAGGTGTTAATTTCGATGCATGAAACATGGCCATATCATTGTCGCCCACTTGAATGGCTGCATAATACAGATATGTATGCGAAACTTGATCAGCCGAGTCAAATTTCAAAGCATTTGAATAGTGTTTAATGGCACTATAATTATTGCCTAACATAAAATTGGCATAACCCAAACGCTGTTGCAGATACATAAAATCAACTTCATTTTCGGTTGCAATTTTCCCAATTTCAATTAGCTGTTTCCAATCGCCAGTCATATAATAATTATAGCTCAAGCTATCCACTTTAAGCGCATCAATTTTTTGTTGTGCTCGCAACGGAAAACTAATTAAAATAATAAAAATCAATAGTTTATACATATAGCTTTTAGTTGTATTTTTTCATTTTTAAATGCAAAGGCAGTAATTCCATTTTCGGTAATGGTGAGTTCGGAACTACTAATTATTTTTGATTTATGGAGGTATTTCAACTCAATTTCGGAACTATATATAACAATTCCTTTGTTTAATGACATTTCGAACTCTGAAATTTTTGAATGATAATTAACGCGCACAAAATTATAAAATGGTGCTATAAAGTCGTTTATCCATGTATAAAATTTGGAGTTTTGCAACATGGTGAGAGCTAATGAATCATCAATTCTGTTTTTTGTAGTATCGCCCAAAAATATTTTATATCCTGTAAGAAAGAAATAGTACAATAACGAAGTTTTATCGCCATAAAATGCTGTAAAATAGAACATATAGCCATCGTTTACATAATACGCTACCGAATTTGTAAGTTTACAATGCAAGTATTTCTGATTGTAGGCATCGGTATATGTATCCCAACTAACGGTTTTTTCAGCTGAATTGTTTATAGTAAATTTAAAACTATAGGTACTGTCGGGCAATAAGTTAAAGGCGTTAAATTGAAATTTTTCTGAGGCAACACTTCTAATTTTATCGCCCATTTTGGGTTTGTCATATTGAACCAGCACTTCTTTATTGTCGGTAAGTTGTTTGAAAAAATAAGCAAATGGATAATTTATTGTGCGCGAACCAACTACAGGGTAGCCTTGCACCTGAAAATGCACATGTGGTTCGGGTGATCGACCAGAATTTCCACATTGGGCCAACATGTCACCTTTGGTTACAAAATCGCCTTTAGCTACTTTAAATGAACCCTTTTTTAAATGCGAAAGTTGAGTATATAAACCCGTAGCATGACGAATAACAATACTATTTCCCCAATTACTGACGGTATTCACTTGTCCAATTTCATTATCCTCCACCGAGTCGATAATTGTCTCTACATATCCATCGGCAGCTGCAAAAACAGGTTTATTATAACACAGAAAATCGGTCAGTGCATTGCCATTATTCTTGTAAGTCTTTCCATCACTATCGGTTATCATAAAATCGAAAGCCTGCCCCCAATCGCCTTTGTGAGTAATTTCACCATCGTGAGCCTGCGTTACTGTCCATTCGCCCATAAGCGGTAAATGCAGCGGAAAATAATACAAACCCGATAGTCGGTCTTTATTATTGCTAAAAGTGTACAGATTTTTTTCGGGCGAATTTTGTTGCAATGGGGTGAGAATAAGACTTTTTACCTGCGTACGCATTTGCAAAAAATATAGAAACAATATGGTTACAAACGAAAATGGCAACGAGAAAACAGGTAATTGAATGTACGAAAGCAATTTATAGAAAAACAATAAGACCAACGAAGTGAGTGGAATAAGCAAAACCGTCCACAGATACGATTGTTTTGACGGAATAATAAAATAGCCACCAATGGCAAATGCCACCATCATGTAGTTAGCACCAATATTGTAATAATTAATGCTTGCAGCCTCCGAACCCGTAAATTGTGCAAAAAAATAAGCCGATAAAAAACCAATTATCGAAAGCGAAAATAAAATAC
>CAYXQZ010000172.1:1476-6566 GCA_964466415.1 uncultured Paludibacter sp. | reverse complement strand
GGAACTGGAATGTTCAACTTTATTTCGTTTCGCACGGGATTGGCTTTTATCTTGGCATTGTTGTTATCAACTTTGTTTGGACGACGAATAATTGATTATTTACAAAAAAAACAGATAGGCGAAACAATTCGCGATTTGGGTCTCGAAGGCCAAATGAGCAAAAAAGGAACGCCAACAATGGGTGGTGTCATTATTATTATTGCTATACTTATTCCTACATTACTATTGGCTGCACTCAACAATGTTTACATTATAATGATGTTAGTTGCAACCGTATGGTTAGGTTTAATTGGCTTTGTCGACGATTATATTAAAGTGTTTCGTAAAAACAAAGAAGGACTAAAAGGTAAATTTAAAATTGTTGGTCAAGTAGGCTTGGGTCTTATAGTTGGATTAATTATGTATTTAAGTCCTGATATTGTAATACGTGAGAACACGGAGATAAAGGGAAAAGACACTCGCGTAGAGGGAGTTACTTATGCCAAACACGATATAAAATCGACCAATACTACCATTCCTTTTTTCAAAAACAACAACCTCGATTATGCCGATGCCTTTACTTGGGCTGGCGAAAAAGCACAAGATTATGGTTGGGTTTTGTTTATTTTCGTAGTAATATTCATTGTTACAGCTATTTCGAACGGCGCCAACATGACGGATGGACTGGATGGCTTGGCCACAGGCTCCTCGGCCATTATTGGGGTGATACTCGGTATTTTGGCTTATGTATCGGGTAATGTGAACTATGCTGGCTATTTAAATATTATGTATCTTCCAGGCACGGGTGAATTGTTGATTTTTGCAGGTGCCTTTATAGGATCAACCATCGGTTTTTTGTGGTACAATGCTTTTCCTGCTCAGGTATTTATGGGCGACACAGGCAGTTTAACCCTAGGTGGAATTATTGCCGTATTTGCCATTGCTATTCATAAAGAGTTATTAATTCCAATACTTTGCGGCATATTTATCATCGAAAACCTATCGGTAATGATGCAAGTTGGTTATTTCAAATATACCAAAAAACGTTTTGGCGAGGGCCGTCGTATATTTAAAATGGCACCTTTGCATCATCATTTTCAGAAGCCAGGAAATGAAGGCATTCAAGCCTATTTTCAAAGTCCATTGCAAGCCATGCCCGAATCAAAAATTGTAATTCGCTTTTGGATTGTAGGAATTATTTTGGCTGCTGTAACGATTATAACGCTGAAGATTAGATAAAAAGCCCCCTAAATCCCCCGATGGGGGACTTAAAGAATATAATAATGGAAAAAGAAACAATTCATAACGATACTAACTCAAAAAGCCTCCCCAATGAGGAGGTTGGAGGGGCTACTCGTATTGTAATTTTAGGTGGAGGCGAAAGTGGAGCGGGTGCTGCGGTGCTTGCAAAACTGAAAGGATTCGATGTTTTTTTGTCGGATTTATCCGAAATTAAACCCAATTACAAAAACCTACTTAATGAGTACGGCATTGAATGGGAAGAAAAACAACATACCGAAGAGAAAATATTAAATGCTGCTGAAATAATTAAAAGTCCTGGTATTCCAGATAATGCGCCACTAATTAAGAAGTTACATGCACTAGGAACGCCCGTAATTTCCGAAATTGAATTTGCCGGACGATATACCAATGCCAAAATGATATGCATTACGGGTAGTAATGGAAAAACTACAACTACCATGCTTACGTATCATATACTGAAAAATTCAGGTCTCAGTGTGGGGCTCGCTGGCAATGTTGGCAATAGTTTGGCATTGCAAGTGGCAACTGAGAATTTCGAATATTATGTTGTGGAACTTAGTAGTTTTCAGCTCGATGGCATGACTGAGTTTAAAGCTGATATAGCTGTATTACTAAACATTACGCCCGACCATTTAGATCGGTACGATTATAATTTTCAGAATTATGTGAATTCGAAATTCCGAATTACACAGAATCAAACCAAGGACGACACATTTATTTTTTGGGAAAACGACCCTGTCATAAAAGCTGAATTGGCAAAACGCAACATTAAATCAACCATGTATCCTTTTGCAATTGAGCGGACGGAAAAAACAAAAGCATTTATCGAAAACGACGAATTAATTATAAATACACTTAAAACAATTTTTACTATGCCACAAACCGAATTAGCAATTCAAGGACTGCACAATACTTATAACTCAATGGCCGCAGGGCTTACTGCAACTGTTTTAAATGTAAAAAAAGAAAGTATCCGTGCTTCGCTGATGGATTTTCAGGGTGTTGAACATCGCTTGGAATATGTGGCAACTGTGCGTAATGTGCGTTATATCAACGACTCCAAAGCTACCAATGTAAATTCGTGTTGGTATGCATTGCAAAGTATGAAAACTCCTACTGTGCTCATTTTAGGTGGCACCGACAAGGGAAATGATTATAGCGAAATTGAAGAATTGGTAAACGAAAAAGTGACTAGTTTGATTTTTATGGGCGTAGATAACACTGCTCTTATGGCCTTTTTCAAAGATAAAGTTACCAATATTGTAGAAGTTAAATCAATGGAAGATGCTGTAGCCGAAGCTTATAAAATTGCAAAATCAGGCGAAACCGTTTTACTATCGCCTTGCTGTGCTAGCTTCGATTTGTTTAAAAACTACGAGGATCGTGGTCGCCAGTTTAAAACCTGTGTACGAAACCTTTAATATTTCGGGTTTCGCGTTTCATACTATTTACTAAAACACGAAACGAGTAACACGAAATAATAAATAAAATTTATGGATTCATTATTAAAGAAATATTTACGCGGCGACGCTACACTTTGGATAGCGTTTATCATGCTTTGTGTGGTATCCATTATCGAAATGTATAGCGCTTCGAGTACACTCGCCTACAAAGCAGCCAACCATACCACGCCCATGCTGCGTCACGTTGGTTTTTTGGCCGGCGGTGCTTTAATTGCCATCATTGTGCATTTGGTACCCTACCGTTTCATACGCTTATTGTCGTATGTAGGCTTGTTGTTATCGGTTTTTTTATTAATTTTGGTGCAATTTAAAGGACAAAGCGAAAACGATGCAACTCGCTGGTTAGTAATAGGTGGCGTGCAATTTCAACCTTCGGAATTGGCTAAACTGTCTGTGATTATTGTGGCTGCCGATTTTATTTCGCGCATTAAAAATCCCGAAACCGACGAAAAGCGATATTTCTGGAGTATAATGATTATGCTTGCTATTATTTGCCCACTTATACTTATCGAAAACTTTTCCACAGCGGGTATCCTTTTTGGAGTAGTTTTTATAATGATGTTTATTGGAAAAATATCGTTGAAAAAATTAGGTTCTATTGCTGGACTTATTATTTTGGCTGCCATTCTGGGCTATGGTGCAATAAAAGCAATTCCCAGAGATAGCATGCCTTCGGCTTTCAAAAGAGCATATACTTGGACTAGCAGGATTGATAAATTTTTTGTTTCGGACGATAAAAAAGAAGATAAATATGCCATTACCGACGAAAACTTACAAGTACAACATGGCAAAATAGCCATTGCAAGAGGTGGATTTTTTGGAGTAATGCCTGGTAATAGTATTGAACGCGATTTTTTGCCACAGGCTTATTCCGATTTCATTTACGCTATCATTGTTGAGGAAACAGGCATGCTTGGCGGAATTGTGGTGATGCTTTTGTATTTAATATTGCTCTATCGAGCAGGTCGTATTGCTACCGAAAGCCCCACGGTTTTTCCGGCTGTGGTGGTAATTGGATTATCGTTAATGATAGTAATTCAGGCATTTGTAAACATGGCTGTAGCCACCAGTTTAGGGCCAGTTACAGGGCAACCATTACCATTAATTAGCCGTGGAGGAACATCCATATTGATTACTTGCATTTATTTTGGTGTAATTTTGGGCGTCACACGTCAGATTAAAGAAGAAGGACATCCCGAAGATAAAGAAATGGTGGAAACACCCGAAGAAGCAATTCCGGTTGTAAACTTAGAAGAGATATGAAAAAATTTATAGTAAGTGGAGGCGGTACAGGCGGACATATATTTCCGGCTATAAGTATTGCTAATGAATTAAAAAGCCGATTTCCCGATTCCGAAATTCTTTTTGTTGGTGCAAAAGGTCGTATGGAAATGGAACGCGTTCCAGCAGCTGGCTATCGCATCGAAGGTTTGCCTGTGAGCGGTTTCGATCGCAAAAACATGTTGCGTAATATTAAAGTGCTGATAAATTTAGCTATTAGCATTTTGAAAGCTCGAAAAATTATTCGCTCTTTTCGTCCTGACATTGCTATTGGTGTTGGTGGCTATGCAAGTGGTCCATTATTAAAGGCGGCTTCGGGATTTGGAGTACCTACTTTATTGCAAGAACAAAATTCGTATGCGGGCGTAACCAATAAATTATTGGCTCAAAAAGCATCAAAAATATGCGTGGCTTACGACAATATGGATAAATTTTTCCCGAAGGATAAAATTGTAAAAACGGGGAATCCTGTTCGTCAGGATTTGTTTGCAGTGCCATCAAAAGCGGCTGAAGCCTATACGTTTTTTGGATTTACACCTGCAAAAAAAACCTTACTTATTGTAGGCGGCAGCTTAGGAGCGCGCACCATTAATCAAAGTATAATTGCTGAACTCGATGCATTGACTAAAGCTGGCATACAAGTTATTTGGCAAACGGGGAAATTTTATATTTCCGATGCTCGTCAGGCGGCCGAAGCATATAAATCGGGCAGTCTGCTGGTAACTGATTTTGTGGCACGTATGGATTATGCGTATAGCATTGCTGATTTAGTCGTTTCGAGAGCTGGTGCAAGTTCTATTTCGGAGCTTTGTTTGTTGGCAAAACCAACCATATTAGTGCCGTCGCCTAATGTGGCCGAGGACCATCAAACGCAAAATGCCTTGGCCTTGGTTACCAAAAATGCCGCTGTTATGATTAAGGATGTAGAAGCAAAAGAAAATTTAATACCAACAGCATTACAATTAATTTTGAACGACGATGCTTTATCAAAACTAGCTGTAAATATTTTGAAATTAGCCGAAAAAGATTCAGCAAAACGTATTGTGGACGAAGTAGAGAAGATAATGAATACTGACAACGAAAAACAGATGTGATGATAAATTG
>CAYXQZ010000172.1:0-1376 GCA_964466415.1 uncultured Paludibacter sp. | reverse complement strand
AATAACGGCGTAGCCAAATAACGTGCGAAGCACAAATATCGCGAAGCAAATAACTAACAACCCAAAATGAACAAATACAATCGATATTTTTTTCTAGGAATAGGAGGCATAGGCATGAGTGCATTGGCACGATATTTTAAAACCAAAGGTTTTGAAGTGGCAGGTTATGACCGTTCCGAAACAAAATTAACACAGGATTTGACAACTGAAGGAATTCAAGTTATTTACAACCAAGAGGTAAATCATATTCCGGCTGAATACATGAATCCCAAAAGTACTTTGATAATTGTAACACCTGCCATTCCAGAAGAGCACAGTCAGTTACAGTATTTTAAGGAAAATAACTTTATAATTCAGAAACGCGCTCAAGTGCTAGGCGATATCACACGCCAAAGCAAAGGAATATGTGTGGCTGGCACGCATGGCAAAACTACAACTTCGACCATTGCTGCGCATTTACTTTACCAATCGCAGGTTACCTGTAGTGCGTTTTTGGGCGGCATTTCCAATAATTACAACACCAATTTGTTGCTTTCAAAAGACAGTAATTATGTGGTTATAGAGGCAGATGAATACGACCGATCGTTTCACCAACTGTCGCCATACATGGCTGTAATTACCTCGGCCGATGCCGACCATTTGGATATTTACGAAACAGCAGATGCTTTTCGCGAGAGTTTCGAACATTTCACTTCGCTTATCCGCCCTGGTGGTGCACTCATTATGCGCAAAGGCATTGATATTCAGCCAAGACTTCAAAAAGGAGTGAAAGTATATACCTATTCGATGAATGATGGAGGCGATTTTAGTGCCGAAAACATAAAAGTGGGAAAAGGCGAAATCAAATTCGATTTTGTTACACCAACCGACCGCATTAATGATGTTCGCCTGGGCGTACCTGTAATGATTAATGTGGAAAATAGCGTGGCAGCAATGGCTTTAGCCTGGTTAAATGGCGTTACAGCCGAAGAGCTGCGCGTGGGAATTTCGTCGTTCTCAGGCATTTATCGCCGATTTAATATTGTATATAAGTCAGATAATGTGGTGTATATGGACGATTATGCCCATCATCCAAGCGAGTTAAATGCCAGCATTTCATCCATTCGTGCCTTGTACCCCGACCGCAAAATTACAGGCATTTTTCAACCGCACTTGTATAGCCGCACGCGCGATTTTGCTGCCGATTTTGCCAGTGCCCTTTCAAAATTAGATGAGTTAATACTACTCGACATTTATCCTGCACGCGAATTACCCATCGAAGGCGTAAGCTCCGAAATTATATTACGTAATGTAACTTTGGAAAACAAAACACTTTGCTCCAAAGAAAACTTACTGACCTTGCTAAAAGATAAGGAGCTTGATGTTCTAGTTACTTT
>CAYXQZ010000171.1:4413-6587 GCA_964466415.1 uncultured Paludibacter sp. | reverse complement strand
TCGATATACGTTGAGATAATTAAATCGCCAGCTTTGGATGCGGGCTGAAATACTTTTAAACGATAATCGGTTGCTGCAGGATCCGAAATCCATTGCAGTACGCCTCCTATTGGATTGATATGCGTTGGTTCAAGGAGCACAAAATCGGGTGAAGCATTTGCTTTGATAGGAATACTTATATTCTCAACTAAACCACCACCCGAAATCAGTAGCGTATCGCGAATTAACCCTGCGGATAGCGGTGAATAAACGACCTGAATATCAACACCCATTAAAATTTCATCAGCAGTAAAACTATTTTTAGTTAACTGTATGGCTGATGTATTATTTTTAATTGATAATGAGGCATTTCCCACAATATTTACACCTTCAAAATGTATTTTTTGTGAACGACTATCATTCGTCATTATGGTTCCAAAATCAATATCAGTTCCACGTTTGGGACTTATAAGGTAAGCCTGTGTCTCTATTGGAAAAGGAAATATTTTGGTAGTATCGGCACTCCAAATATATTCGGCCAATGCAGGATAATCGATAAAAGGATTGCGATTATTCTGAATTTTGTAAATGGCTTCGTTGCGTATTAATTCTTTCGTACTAACAGGATCCTGACGATGCCATTTCAACAATAATTCAATAGCCCAAGGCTTCCAAACCGGATATAAATTATTGTTCATCATGGGCGATTGCCACAAGGGTGCTAAATCTTGATAAATGGTTGATATATAAAAATAAGAGCGTGCAAAATCACCTTTAAATTCATTGGCTGGCTCAAAACAATTTTCGGCATAAGTATTTCCAAAGCCATTTTTACCAACTTTAGAGAGTCCATTATCTAAAGAAGGAACTCCAGTAACTTCGCCTAATGGCAAATTACTTTTGGTCATATTTGTCACATCATCAGCCGGATAAAGATGAAAAAGGTCCTTGTAAGCCATGTTTTCGTGTGCACCCCACCAACTTTTAGGCAACGAATGTTCAATATGCAATCCGTTTACTGCTGAATAGCTTGTTTGTTTACGAACTATTGTGGAATACATATCCACCACTGTTGAATCGGTTCGGCGGTCAGAATAGTAAAATCCTTCCCAGGTAAATCCAGGTCCACTACCATATTCGAGTACCTTCATAGGTGTCGAAACATTTTTCAATGCCGTTTTAAGATCATCTTTGGATTTGTTTTTCGCAAAATGATAATAGCCAGCTGGCACCGTGGCTGAAGACAACACGCTTATAACTAACAGTGTAGATGCAATAAAAAAATTAAATAAGCGTGGGTAAGTTTTCATTGTAATTTATTATTCGAGCCAGCGGTTGGTAATATCACCAAATGCATCAATTCTACGATCGCGGAAAAAAGGCCACATCCGTCGAACTTCTTCCGTTCGATTTAAATCAATCTCCAACAAAATATTTTCTTCATTATTTTTTGAACTTTTTAAAATTACTTCGCCTTGTGGACCAGCCACAAAACTAGAACCCCAAAATTGAATACCATTAGTAATTCCCGAAGGATCAGCCTCGTACCCAACACGATTACACGAAACCACATGTAAACCATTTGCAATGGCATGTCCACGCTGCACAGTAATCCAAGCTTCAGTTTGTCGGTTTTTTTCAGCATCTGTATCGGTACTCTCCCACCCTATAGCCGTTGGGTAAATTAAAAGTTCCGCACCAGCCATAGCCATAAGTCGCGCTGCTTCGGGATACCATTGATCCCAACAAACTAAAATGCCCAACTTACCTATTGAAGTTTGAATTGGTTCAAAACCCAAATCGCCAGGTGTAAAATAAAATTTTTCGTAATAAGCAGGGTCATCAGGAATATGCATTTTGCGGTATTTACCTGCAATTGTACCATCCTTATCAATAACTACAGCTGTATTGTGATACAAGCCTGGAGCACGTTTCTCGAACAGCGATAGAACAATAACAACAGCTAATTCTTTAGCTAACAAGCCAAAAGAATAAGTAGATGGACCGGGAATTGTTTCAGCTTGTTCAAAAACTGCAGGGTCTTCGGTCTGACAAAAATACAAACCATTATGCAATTCCTGCAAAACAATCAGTTCAGCACCTTGCAAGGCACAATCACGAATATTCTGTTCAAGTTTCGCAATATTTTTGGCTCTATCAGCCGAATTTGATTGTTGAATTAAAGCTATTTTCAT
>CAYXQZ010000171.1:0-4313 GCA_964466415.1 uncultured Paludibacter sp. | reverse complement strand
GCTTTTTGAAGTTGTTCTATGGCAATTTGGTCTTTTGGCGAATTGTAAGTAGGTACTAATACAGCTCCATTAATAATTAAAAAATTGGCATAAGTTGCCGGCAAACGTTCACCTTCAAAATAAACCTCATCGGCCATCGGTAGCGGAATAAGTCTATAATAACGACCTTCGAGGGTTTTAAACATTCGAAGTTCTTTCTTCATTCTTTTTAAATCCCTATAATGTTCATCCGCCTCATCGTCGCATTTTATGTATGCTATTGTACTCTTATCGCAAAATCGTACCAATGTATCGATATGACTATCTGTATCATCGCCAGCTAAGTAGCCGTGCTCCAACCATAAAACGCGTTCTAAACCAAAACAATTTTTGAGATAATCTTCTACATCGTCCTGCGATAAATTATTGCGGTTGTTGGACAGCAAACATTCGGCAGTTGTGAGTAATGTACCTTCTCCGTCCGACTCAATACTACCACCTTCGAGTATAAAATTAAAACAATTACGGTGCGATGATTCACCAAAAATGCCAGCCATATATAGTTTTCGAGTGATAAGATTATCATGATTAGCAGCAAACTTCATCCCCCACCCATTAAAAGTAAAATCGTAAATTACAGCTTTATCATCTTCAAAAACGGTTATTCCACCATGGTCGCGTGCCCAAGTATCGTTGGTTGGCATTTCGGCAAAAGTAATCTGCTCCAATTCCTGCTCTGTAAAAAAAGGCTCAACATCCTCACTATCAACACATACAATCAAAAGATTTTGATATTTTAGAATTGTACGGGCAATATTTACAAAACATTGATTCACTTCATCGAGCATGTCAGCCCAATCGGTTTCAGCATGAGGCCATGTGAGTTGCACAAATTCCTGTTCGGCCCATTCGGCAGGTAATATTTTTTTTACGGGAGTATTCATTAAGTGCAAAAATACAAAAAAATAAACTACGAATTAATCTAATTGCACGAATTATACGAATTTTTAATTAGAAAATTACAAATATGCTTCTTAAACCAATAAATGCATTACAAAGCATGTATGTTATTTTTGCACCAAATTGTGAATATGGTTCATTGGACTTATTCAATTTTGATAAATTTCTTCTGATTTTTATCGTAATTAAAAACTTCACCTGTTTCAATAATATAATACCAACCTAGAATATCTAATTCGCCTGCTTCGAATTTTTTAGCAATATAGGGATAAGTCAGTAAGTGATTCATTTGCTCCACTATATTGAGTTGCTCGGTCATCCATTCACGAATGGATGGATTTACAATTCGAAGATTATTCATTTTGGTACGAACATTTTTTGCTAACTCAAGCCATTTGGTAGTATGAGGTATTTTTGCCGCAGTATCAGCGTCCATAAATAAAGCATTACAACCGCCACAATTCGAATGCCCACAAATTAGAATTGTTTTGACATTCAATATATTAATAGCATATTCAATGGCCGAAGTAGTTGCGAGAAACTCTTCCACCTCGCGATATGGAGGAACTAGATTGGCAATATTGCGAATTACAAAAAGTTCGCCAGGTAATGTTTTAGTAATTAAATTAGGAACAACACGTGAGTCGGAACAGCCAATAAATAGCGTATGGGGTGATTGTGATCGACCTATCTTTTCGAACAAATCCTGATGTTCCAGAAAGTCGCTCGTATTAAAATCTTTTACTCCATCAAAAAGCGATTGCATATTATTCGGTTTTTTTTGAATTAGAACAACAAAAACTTACATTATGTTCGGTTTGAGGGTTTATTTTTGCATTGAATCAACTGATTTTTTGGCCAATTCAATCACTTCGAGATTTTGAATGGTTACACCATCAATTTCGAAGCGAATAAGCGTTTGTACTTTATGAAAACCATACTTGCCGGCAGCACCAGGATTTATATATAAAAGTTGAAGTGTTTTATCGAATTGAACTTTGAGAATATGTGAATGCCCACAAACAAAAAGTTTGGGTGGTTGTTGGTAAATGGCAGGACGGACAAGTGAGTCGTATTTTCCAGGATAACCTCCAATATGAGTGAGCCAAACTTTTACGCCTTCGCACATAAAGCGGTTGTGTTGTGGCCACAACGTGCGCAATTCGTAGCTATCAATATTGCCCCAAACAGCACGTAATGGTTTAAAATCTTGCAGTTTATTAATTACTTCGAGCGAACCAATATCGCCAGCATGCCATATTTCATCGCAATTTGCAAAATGTTCAAACACACGTTCGTCGAGCATTCCATGCGTGTCGGAGAGTAAGCCAATTCGGGTCATTTTATAAAAAAGAAGTAATCAGAAATTAAAAATTAGAAAATGGGAGAATAAGAAAAGGGATTTCACTTAAGCTTAAATTCCTTTTTCATAAGCTAGCATTTTCTTTTTCACTTCCAACCCCCATCTATAGCCACCAAGCGTACCATCAGTGCGAATAACGCGATGACAGGGAATAAGATAAGCAATAGGATTAGCACCTACAGCAGTTCCTACAGCACGTACAGCTTTTGGTTTGCCAATCAAATCGGCAATATCGGCATAGGTTGTTGTAGTGTTTGATTGTATTTGATTCAACGTTTCCCATACTTTCAATTGAAATTCGGTACCTTCGAGGTAAAGTTGAGGACGTTCATTTTGTTCGAAAATTTGTTGTGCCAACTGGCTAGCTCTTCTATCATTCTGAATAAATTTATTTCCTTTAAACTTATCTTCAAAAATTTCGAACTCATATTCAGCATTATCAAAAAATGATAATTGACAAATTTTATTTTCGAACCATGCAATAAAACACTTACCAAAAGGACTTTCAGCAAAGCCATACGAAATATCAATTCCTGTAATCTTCATAAGTAAAAAACTTTTGGTACAAATATACTCATTTATTTCCGGAATAACACTCTGAATGCTTCTTCCACTTTTTTTACCATTACAATTTCCATGTTTATTTTACCTATATTCAATGCTTTAACATTAAAATCGGGAATAATCATTTTGGTAAATCCAAGTTTTTCGGCCTCTAAAATTCGTTGTTCTATTCTATTAATTGGTCGTATTTCGCCCGATAAGCCCACTTCTCCAGCCATACATACTTGTTTTTCGATAGCAATATCCACATTCGACGAAAGAATAGCCGAAATAACAGCCAAGTCGATTGCAGGATCGTTAATTTTTAAGCCACCAGCAATATTCAAAAAAACATCTTTTTGAGCCAATTTAAAACCAGCGCGTTTTTCGAGTACGGCAAGCAACATATTCAACCTGCGGAGGTCGAAACCTGTACACGACCGCTGTGGAGTACCATAAGCAGCCGAACTAACCAAGGCTTGCGTTTCGATTAAAAATGGACGCACACCTTCGATAGCCGATGCAATGGCCACACCACTTAAACCTTCGTGATTTTGCGATAGTAATAATTCCGATGGGTTATTTACTTCGCGTAAACCATTTTGTTGCATTTCAAAAATTCCAAGTTCCGAAGTACTTCCGAATCGATTTTTAATGCTTCGTAAAATGCGATACATATAATGTTGATCGCCTTCGAATTGCAAAACTGTATCCACAATATGTTCCAGCACTTTAGGGCCGGCAATACTACCTTCTTTGTTGATATGGCCAATAAGCAAAACAGGCGTGCCACTAGTTTTACAAAATTTGAGTAAATGGGCAGCACATTCGCGTACTTGCGACACCGAACCTGGCGATGATTCAATTAACTCTGTTGAAACCGTTTGTATGGAGTCAATTATGACTATGTCGGGATTAATATTCTGAATATGAACAAATATTTGTTCCAACGAAGTTTCGCTAACAATATAACAATCGGGGTTATCGTATTTGAGTCGTTCGGCTCGTAGTTTCAACTGCTTCACACTCTCCTCGCCCGATACATACAAAGTACGTTTGTTTTTTAGATTAAGCACCACTTGGAGTACCAGTGTAGACTTGCCTATACCAGGCTCACCGCCTATTAAAACCAATGAACCAGGCACCAAGCCACCTCCCAATACACGATTCAACTCACCACTCGAAGTATCAAATCGGCTTTCTTCTGAAGTTTCAACTTCGTCGAGTCTAATTGGTTTTTGTTTTGTAATTTCGAGCCCACCCAAATTTATTTTAGGCGAATTATCCTTGCTAATAATTTCCTCAACATACGAATTCCACTCGCCACACGAAGGACATTTGCCAATCCATTTTGGCGACTCAGCACCGCAGTTTTGACATATATATACCGATTTTGTTTTAGCCATACACTTGATTAAAAAATGAAACTCGAATACAAAAATACCATTTTATTTTTTAGAAAACGAAT
>CAYXQZ010000170.1:0-6614 GCA_964466415.1 uncultured Paludibacter sp. | reverse complement strand
ATGGATTGCAACCAATAAAACGGTTGCGGGTAAAGCCGAAAACAGACGAGTTGAATTTAAAGTATTAGAAATGTAATTGATATATAAAATAAAATATTATCTTTGCTGCATATTAAAATAATAAACATTACAATGAGTAAAGGAATAGTTAAATTCTTCAACGAAGCCAAAGGATTTGGATTCATTAGCGAAGATGGTTCTAAAAAAGAACATTTTGTTCACATTTCTGGTTTAATCGATAAGATTAACGAAGGCGACACAGTTGAATTCGAATTGCAAGAAGGCAAAAAAGGATTGAACGCAGTAAATGTAAAAGTAATTTAGTATATACTATTTCACTTTATAACGCTTATAAAGAGGCTGTTTCTATAATTGAAACAGCCTCTTTTTGCATTCTGTTTAATATAACTCTTTCAAAAATAATTCAGAATCATTATCTTTGTATAAAAATTTAATAAAATGGCCGACCACAACGACTTAGGAGAATTGGGCGAAGAACGCGCCCGCGATTTTTTGATTGCTAACGGATACAAAATTCGTGAAACTAAATGGCGTACAGGTAGTTTGGAAGTTGATATTATTGCCGAAAAAGACGACACATTGGTGATTGTTGAAGTAAAAACACGCTCGGGAGCTTTTGCCGATAACCCCGAGCAATACGTTGATAACCGTAAAATTAAAAACTTAGTAAATGCCGCCGAGCGCTACATTATGCGCTACGACTGGAATGGTGACACCCGATTCGACGTAATAGCAGTGGTGGTTACTGGGCAAAAAGTAGAAATTGAACATATCGAAGATGCTTTTTTACCTCCACGATAGTTTTTTCAACTCAAAAATGACAACCATTACATTGTTATTAATAAATCATTTCTTTTTAAAATAATGTTATATAACAGTCCGTTTTCTGCTGTTTTTAAAAATAGTTTGACTAATTTTGCACCGTCGGAAGATTAGGCCGACAAGATTGTAAATAGTTAGTTAATATTATTTTTAAACATCATAGAATGAAATCGTTAGAAAAAAGCGTTGCCGAAAAGCTTTTAAAAATTAAGGCAGTAAAGCTACAACCCAACAATCCTTTTACATGGGCATCGGGTTGGAAATCTCCCATTTATTGCGATAATCGCAAAACTTTGTCGTATCCCGCCATTCGTTCATTCATAAAAATTGAAATAGCTCGTCTTGTTCAAGAATTACACCCTGATGCTCAAGTAATAGCTGGTGTTGCTACCGGAGCAATAGCTCAAGGCGCATTAGTAGCCGATGCACTCGGCTTGCCATTTATTTACATTCGGCCCACTCCTAAAGGTCACGGGTTGGAAAATTTGATAGAAGGTGATCTTCGCCCAGGACAAAAAGTAGTTGTAATTGAGGATCTTATATCAACAGGTGGTAGTAGTTTAAAAGCTGTAGAAGCTATTCGTAAAGATGGTTCGGAAGTATTGGGCATGATTGCCATTTTTACCTATAACTTTCCTGTTGCCGAAGAAATGTTCAAAAAAGCAAAAGTAAAACTGACTACACTTTGTAACTACGATGCTGCACTTAACGAAGCATTAGCTACCAAATTTATTACCGAAGCGGACATGGAAACATTAAAACAATGGCGTTTGAACCCTTCGGAGTGGAAAAATGAACTAAAGTAATTGACAATTGAGCTATTTACTATTTACAATTTTAAAATATTGAAAATGGTAAATAGTAAATGAAAGAATAGTAAATAAATTAATGACAACATACGAAAGTGATATTAAAACCATTTCTTCGAGCGGAGAAATGGTTTTTGGCATACTTGGCGACCTAAATAATTTAGAAAAATTAATTTCGAATCCAAAACTTGCCGAAAAGGCAAAAGACATTCAGTTTGACGCTGATAGCTGTAGTTTTGCAGTTGATGGTTTTGGTAGAGTTGGTTTCCGAATTGTGGAACGAAAACCATTTTCGAACATAAAACTCACTTCGGAAAATGCTCCTGTAAGTGTTTCGGTGGATATTATCATTGATGCCATTGCCGAGAATCAGTCCACATTAAAATTGATTTTAGTAGCAGAATTACCTGCCATGATTAAAATGATGGTTGGTAGCAAATTGCAAGATGGTGTAAATGCCATAGCGGAATTATTGGCAAAAACATTGGCCCCTAACCCCTAAAGGGGAATAAGAGGTTTTTAAAAAACCAATGGGGATAAATTATAAGTTTTTAGGATTTCAATATTTAAAGAATTAAGAAACAAAAGTAACTTAATTCCCCTTTAGGGGTTAGGGGCAAATTTATGGCAAAACTTTGGGAAAAAAACATACAGGTAGACGCTAAAATTGAAGCATTTACTGTGGGTCGCGACCGCGAAATGGATGTGTTTTTGGCAAAATACGATGTATTGGGCTCTATGGCACATATCACCATGCTCGAGTCGGTTGGTTTATTGCAAAAAGAAGAGCTGAATTTATTATTAGCCGAGCTAAAAGCGATATACAAATTGGCCGACGAAGGAAATTTTGTTATTGAAGAAGGTGTGGAAGATGTGCACTCGCAAGTGGAGCAACTTTTAACCGCTAAGTTGGGCGATATGGGTAAAAAAATCCACAGTGGCCGCTCGCGCAATGATCAGGTTTTATTGGATTTAAAACTTTTTGCACGTGCCGAAATAAAGCAAACTGTAACTGCTATCGACGAACTGTTCGAAGTCCTTATTTCACAAAGCAATAGATACAAAAACATACTTTTACCAGGCTACACTCACTTACAAGTGGCTATGCCTTCGTCGTTCGGATTGTGGTTTGGCGCTTATGCCGAGAGTCTTGCCGACGATTTGCAAACAGTACTTTCAGCCTACAAAATCACCAACCGCAATCCGCTTGGTTCTGCTGCTGGTTATGGGTCATCTTTTCCTTTAAACCGACAAATGACGACCGATTTACTCGGTTTCGACTCCATGAATTACAATGTAGTTTATGCTCAAATGGGACGTGGAAAAATGGAACGTACCGTAGCGAATGCACTGGCTGGCGTAGCTGCTACCATTTCGAAATTAGCTTTCGACGCTTGTATGTTTACTTCGCAAAACTTTGGATTTATCAAGCTGCCCGACCAATTTACAACGGGTTCGAGCATTATGCCACATAAGAAAAACCCAGATGTTTTTGAACTTACTCGTGCTAAATGTAATAAATTACAATCATTACCTCAACAGATATTGTTGATTACAAATAATTTACCTTCGGGCTACTTCCGCGACTTACAACTAATCAAAGAAGTATTTGTCCCTGCTTTTGCCGAATTGCGCGATTGTATTGAAATGACCACCATGATGATGGCACAGGTGGAAGTAAATAAAAATATTTTAGACGAAAAGCGCTACGACTATCTGTTTAGTGTTGAAGAAGTGAATCGATTAACATTGGAGGGAATGCCATTCCGTGATGCCTATAAAAAAGTAGGATTAGAGATTGAAGCGGGGAATTTTGAACCAAACAAAACGGTGAATCACACACACGAAGGAAGTATTGGCAACCTTTGTAACGACCAAATTGTGGCTTACAAAAACGAAATTTTGAATGGCTTTAGTTTTTCAACCATGCATGCTGCATTACAAAAGCTACTAAGTTAAGTGTAAACGAATGTTGAAAAACAACAGAATTTAAATTACAGCAAAAAGGATAATATTTTCAACAAATATTATCCTTTTTTTTTTAAGTAAAAGATTTATTTTAATGAAAAAATAAATACCCTAGCAATATAGCGGCTGTAATTCCTACAAAGTCGGCAAATAAGCCACAAGCCAATGCATAACGTGTATTTTTAATATTTACTGAACCAAAATAAACAGCTAAAATAAAGAAAGTAGTATCTGCAGAGCCCTGAATAATACATGACAACCGACCCACAAACGAATCGGCTCCGTGCATTTTCATGGCATCTACCATCATACCACGAGCTCCACTCCCACTCAGTGGTTTCATAAGTGCTGTAGGCAAGGCATCCACAAAATCGGTATTGATTCCAGTGAGCGAAACGGCATATTTTACGCCTTCAATCAAATAATCCATTGCTCCTGATGTACGAAACATGGCAATGGCCACTAATATGCCAATAAGGTAAGGCACAATGCCTATTGCAACCTGAAATCCTTCTTTAGCTCCATCGATAAATGCTTCGTAAACATTGGTTTTATTGCGAAGCGCCATACTTATAAATGAAACAATAATGCTAAAAAGTATAAAATAAGCAGCAAAATTGGAATATTTTGAAATATCATCCTTGGGTAATCGACTTAGCATATAAATAAGTCCACCAATAAACGAAATAAGTCCACCCAATGTCAACAAAATTGTTCGGTTAAAAAGATTAATTTTCTGAATAATTGAAACGAGAATTAATCCTGCAAGTGCTGCACAAAAAGTGGCAATGAGAATTGGTAAAAACACATCAGCAGGATTCGCAGCACCTAATTGTTGCCTAAAAGTAAGTATACTAATAGGAACAAGCATTAGCCCAGCAGTATTTAAAACCAAAAACATTATCATAGGATTGGAAGCTTCCTCTTTTTTGGGGTTAAGCTCCTGTAATTCCTTCATTGCTTTAAGTCCGAGTGGAGTTGCGGCATTGTCCAAGCCAAGCATATTAGCCGACATATTCATGAAAATACTACCCATAGCAGGGTGTCCTTTAGGAATTTCGGGAAATATTTTGGAGAAAAATGGCGCTACCATACGCGAAAGTATATTAATAGCACCACCACGGTCGCCAATTTTAAGTATACCTAACCATAACGAAAGCATACCAGTAAGCCCTATTGATATTTCGAAACCTGTTTTGGCCGATCCAAAGCCAGCCTGCATAACCTCCATAAAAATGTCGGTTTTTCCAAACACAAAACACTGTATACAAGCAATAACAAATGCAATTAATATAAATCCAATCCAAATATAGTTCAAAATCATTTCGTACGTATTTTAGCTGTTTGAGTACAAAAATACGCATTTTTAACGAAAAAATCCCTCTTGCACCAACTTTTACAAAACATTAGTTGATGGTTTGTCTCGAAATGAGTATTTTTGTAGCTGCTAACAAAAAATATTGATATTATTTTTTCAATAAATATTTTTTTCAACACAAATGAAAATTGAAATAAGAAACTATGTTGTACCTTCCATACCAATGGCATTGCTATTGATTATTTTGGTTACAATTATTTGGTTCAGTGATTTATTTATTCACAAAAGTATTCAAGCAGTTACAGCAGGCAATGCTTTATCTGTTGATTTAAATCATTATTTCAACGAACGCTTGCTTTTATCAAATATTGTAAGTCTTTTGCTTACAGCATTAAACGCTTTGCTTTTAGGACAATTGAATAACAAATACACCATTATCCGTACGCGTACTTTTTTACCTGTTTTGTTTTATGTATTGCTAATGGCCTGTTGGCACGAAACACATACCGTAGTTTTATCGCATTTGGTTTTGAGCTTTGTAATGGTGGCAATGTTTGTCATTTTCAATGTATATCGCAATAGGAATGCATCCGAACAAGCATTTTTGAGCAGCTTTTTAATTGCAGTTAGCAGTCTTTTTTTTGAACCAATGATATTGTATATTCCATTATTATGGGTTGGTCTTATTCTGTTTCACAGCCTCTCTCTTCGCAACTTTCTTGCTACTATAATAGGGGCAGTTACTCCTTGGATTTTGTATTTGGTGGTTCGAGCATACCTTCATCCTGACTTATTGTGGCTTAATCAATTAGCTTCATCTTTTGATATTGGTTTTTCGGTATTAACACGTCCGTTAAGCGAAATCATATATTTGATAGTACTTTTCATCCTATTTATGATTGGTCTGGTTGGACTTACTTCGAATATGAATCAGGATTCGATGCAAACACGCTCCATGTTAATATTCATTATCTATTTTGCATTCCTATCGTTTATATTTTCGATGATTTTTGTGAAACATTTTTTTGTATTTCTACCTTTTGTAGGCTTAGGTTATGCACTTTTACTTTCGCACCCCGTAACACTTAAAAAGGGGAACTTCTTTGGAATAATTTTTATGATTTTTATTTTTGTAAATGTTATATTCGTGGCCTTTAATGTATTATTTCCACCACAATGATAGAGTGGATTGAATTAGGATATTTAGGATTATTTATTGCCTCGTTTCTGGCGGCTACAGTTGTTCCGTTTAGCTCCGAAGTGGTATTCTCCGCTTTAATAGCTGCTGGATTCAATAATTGGACATGCGTATGGGTAGCCACCATGGGCAACTGGTTGGGCGGCATGACTTGCTATTATTTAGGAAGAGCTGGAAAAATTGAGTGGATCGAAAAATATCTGCGCGTAAAAAAAGAAAGCATGGACAAGTTTATGTCCAAACTTCATAAATATGGCGATTGGTTTGCGTTCTTCTCATTTTTGCCCGGAATTGGCGACATTATAGCAGTAGCCTCAGGCTATTTCCGATGCAGATGGTGGGTAGTGGCAATATCCATGCTAATAGGCAAATTTGTGCGATATGTAGTATGGCTCGGGCTATTTCAACAAGTATGGAAGTTGCTTGGGTTGTAAGGTTTGAAAGATTTGAAGAGTTTGAAGAGTTTGAAAGGTTTGAA
>CAYXQZ010000169.1:0-6654 GCA_964466415.1 uncultured Paludibacter sp. | reverse complement strand
TATCAAAAATCAATTCTTAATAAGTATTCTGTATATCAAATGGGGGTAGTTGATACGCTTGGAAATTTCCCGGTTACTCAAGTTGGTGTTGACAATAAAACTTCTGAACAAACAAATACACAAACCTATTTCGACAGGACTCTTGCAGCATATATGTCCTTGAATTACGACCGTACATTTGGGGATCATGCCATAGCAGCTGTTATGGTTGGAACTTTTAATCAATACATTCAAGATGCTGTATTCCAACAAAACAAAAACGTAAAAATTGGATTGCAGGCTAATTATTCATTCAAAGAAAGCTATTTGTTAGATGTTGGAGTTTTATCACAGGGTAGTTCAAAATTACCAACCGGTAATAAATTTGGTTTAGCACCCACAGTTGGGTTGGGTTGGATAGTTTCAAATGAAAAATTCATGAAAGAAATGAAAACTATCGATTATTTGAAATTACGTGCCTCGTATGGGGTTCTTCAAAATGATAATTGGACGCTTGGAAATTACAATGGTTACTATTTATATGAGACAAACTATTCAAATTCTGCTAATTATACTTATGGTAACGGAGCTGCAACTAATACGCAGGTATTAATTAACTCTTTTGGCAGCAATATTGGCTGGCAAAACAGAAAAGAATTTGTCGCCGGTTTTGACCTTTCAATGTTTAATAACAAAACCTGGATAGAGGCTTCATATTATAATAGTGAAAATGGCAATATTGTAACAGAAATGACGAATAATTCACCTGCAACAATAGGAGGCATTCCTATCTTTGAAAACTTTAATACAACAGTTTATCAAGGCGTAGAAGTAGGGATTAAACATACTGAAAAAGCTGGTAACTTTTCAATAACTATAGGAGCAAATTATTTATATTCAGCAAATAAAATAACAAAAATAGATGAGCCGGTTTATAATTTACCAACCAATGTCAACTTAGAGTTAGTTGGAACAAGTAGTAACTCACTGTGGGGATTAACCTCAGCTGGTTTGTACATGCCTGAAGACTTTGATGGTTTAGGAAAACTTTTAACAACATTGCCAACTCCAACTTTTGGTACAGTTAGACCCGGAGATATTAAATATGAGGATTATAACGCAGATGGCAAAATAGATTTAAACGACAGGCATGTATTAGGATTGAGCGGTAATAATCAGCAAGTAAGTTTTGATTTGGATATTAAGTACGGCAATTGGCAGCTTTATGCGCTGGGTATCGGACAAATGGGTGGAAAAGGTTTTACCAATTCAAATTATTACTGGTTCAAAGGCACTTCGGCTAAGTATTCTACAGTTGCATTAGGCGCTTTCGATCCACTGAATCCAGATCCAAATGCTGCTTATCCCCGATTGAGTTTGAGTAATGGAAATAATAATTACAATAATTCTAGCTTTTGGATATATGACAAAAGTAACTTCTCACTTGCTGTAGTACAGCTCGGTTATAACTTTAAGTTTAAGCAAAAATCAGCCATTTCAGGATTAAAGCTTTACGGTAGAGCTAATAACATATTGACTGTTGCTAAAGATTTGGAAATTCAGAAACTGAATTATCAATCTACACCACAAAGCAGATCGTTAACACTGGGTTTAATTGCATCATTTTAAATACTGAAAATCATGAAACTAAAATATAGTAATAATTTCATCTTACCTTGTGTCGTATTAGCATTAGGGCTAAGTTCTTGTACCGATTTTTTGACTGAAAGTAAGGAAAATAGTCGATTAACACCTGAAATTGCATGGTCATCACCAAAATCGGCCGAAGGAGTACTGCTGGCAGTTTATTCAAACTTACCTTCTGAATATACAGCCAAAGACGATTGGGGAACTGACGATATGGTAACTAATTTATTAAATGACCCTACAGTAGGAATGGCAACCGGTGGTTGGACTGCAATACAAAATCCCCTGAGCAATTATAACGACATGTATACTAATTTTGCTCAGTTAAACGACTTTTTGGCTCATGTGGATAAGGTGAAATGGACATTGCAAACCGACACAAAAGGAGATACCCTGAATGCAATGTACATCAAACGCCTTAAAGGTGAAGCGTATGGGTTACGGGCATTTTGTGGAGCTGAATTGTTGAAAAAGGTAGGTGGAGTAGATCAAAATGGTAATTTATTGGGCTATCCTATTGTTACATCGGTTATTAAAACCATTGCCGAGGGTCAGTTGCCCCGCAATACATATGCCGATTGTGTAAAACAAATTTTTGCGGATTGTGACTCGGCATTTAATAATTTGCCTCTGATTTATTCAGACGCTGGCCTTAGTGCTAATCAAAAACGCGTGCTGGGCGTTCAGTTTGCCAATCGTATCAACGGAAAAGCAGTTAAACTAATAAAATCATCTGTTGCATTGAGGGCTGCAAGTCCGGCATTTGCTGCAAGTGGTGTGACTTGGCAAGATGCAGCAAATTACGCTGCTGATGTAATGAATCTCAATAGTGGCTTAACCAAAATGGTGGCTAAGGATGCTCAATTCTATTTACAAGTTGATTTGACATACCTGAATTCATATACTGAATGTTTTTGGTATACTACAAATAATAAATTGAGTTCAACAAGAGAATCAAATAATTTTCCTCCTTCAATATTTGGAAAAGGGCAAATTAATCCTTCTCAGAATTTAGTGAATTGCTTTCCCGATAAAAATGGTTATCCAATCACGTCTTCTGTTCTATATAATGCAACTGCACCCTATCTGAACAGAGATCCTCGTTTAACCATGTATATTTATTATGATGGTGCCAAAACATCAGGAACTGTTGTCACTATCAGAACTGCAAAAGGGAATACAATAGATGCTAAAGACTCTGTTGTAACTTCAACCAGAACATCGTATTATATGCGTAAATTAATGAATGAAGGTGCGCTGACTGGTTCGTCAACAACCGGAAAGCTAACAAGCGTTGCACATACCTATGTTTATGCACGTTATACAACCGCTTTGCTTAACTTTGCAGAAGCTGCAAATGAAGTTGGAGGTCCTGATTTAGCCATTGGAGGGTTTACAGCACGTCAGGTAATTAATGCCATTCGTACCAGAGCAGGAATTGTTGGAACGGCTTATACCGCAACACTAACAACAAAAGATGATTTTAGAAAGTTAATTCACAATGAACGCCGTATAGAACTTTGTTTCGAAGGATACCGTTTTTGGGATTTAAGAAGATGGGTAAATGGAGTAACTGATGCAGTTGGGTTAAGCAAACTAAATGAACCAGTTGCTGCTGTTTCAATTAATTCAACAGCCACTGAATTTACATCTATTCCTCAATTGGAAATACGTTCATATCAACCTTATATGATATATGCGCCTATTCCGTATAACGAAACTTTAAAATATAACATTATACAAAACCAAGGCTGGTAATTGATAAATCAACAAAAAATATACGTATGAAAAAAATAATATTAAGCTCAATTTTAGCTGTGTTTTTAATTTCGGGCTGTACCAACGATCCAAACAATTTTCCGAACTATACAACACAGGCTGTATATTTTCCCTATCAATATCCTGTACGGACGCTTGTTTTGGGTGAATCCACAGTGGATAACTCCATCGACAGGCAACACGCATTTAACATTGGTGCAGCTATTGGTGGAATGTACACAAATGACAAAGATTGGAATCTGACTTTTGGGTTAGCACCTGAATATTTAAATTATTTGACTGCTTATCAAGTCACAGACCCCAATGGGACATTGACTACAGTAAAAATGATGCCAACGAATTACTACAATCTTGTTACAACAAGTGATTCAACTATTGTTATACCAAAGGGTAGTTTCTCTGGACTGCTGAGAGTTAATTTGACAGATGCATTCTTTAATGATTCTAATTCATATAAAACACTTTATGTATTACCAATCAAAATCAAATCTGCTTCAACAACAATCTTAAGTGGCGTCCCAACTGTTAGTTTACAGCAAAATCCATATCCAAACCCTGTTTTATCTACAGATTGGAAAACGGGGTTTGCACCCATGAACTTTACGATGTTCGCGGTTAAATATATTAATCCCTGGAACGGTACGTTTTTCTATCGTGGAAAACAATACAAGAATGGCGTGTTGGATAACACCTATCGCAATTTGGATCAGGAGTTAAATGCCACAGCTTCGGTTGCTACAGCCGGATATACAAAGTGTTTATTGAAACGTATGGGTACTTTTGTTACCGCAACAAATATATCGAAATTGACATTTTCGGCTGAAACAAATGGAATTGGTGATATTACCATATCAAGTGCAAATGGTTCATTATTAGGTGTAACCGGTACCGGTAAATATTATAAATCGAGTACAGATTTTGCCAAAGAAGATATAAATGCATGGTTGTTAAACCCTGTAACCGGAAAGAAAACACCACATTTGACGATGACTCTTGACTACACGGTAACCGGAATTTCTGCGGGAAATACTTATCATTTTACCGACACACTGGTTATGCGCGATAATGCTATGGTATTTCAGACATTTGCCCCATACTTGCCTGCTGCTTTGACGCATTATTAAATTTAAAATCAACTATTTAATTATAAAAAAAACTTCCATTGCAACAAGATTTTGTACAAGTGGGAGTTTTATTTTAAGAAAATGAAAAAAAATATACTTTTGCTCGTAATTTTATCCGTGTTTTCTGAAATTTATTCACAGCAACAATTGCCGGCAATTCCTATTTCATCCTATGGAATTTGGGATAGAGGCGGTTATTTCCTGAAAAAACCGACAGATACTCGATACAATTATTTCAGAGGAGTACAGATAGAATTAAAATGGTCTGATATTCAACCAACAAATTCTGCAATCAATTGGAGTACATTAGATGCAAATCTTCAAACATGTAATACATATAACAAGAATGTATATGTAAATATTTTAGTAGGACCTGATTGTCCTGCATGGTTATACACAACAGGTGGTGTGCCAAAAGTGCTGACCGATCAAACTACCCAATTTAGTGGAACATTCCCATACTACCTTAATGCCAATTATAAAACTTACTACCATAACCTCATCTCTGAATTTGGCAAACACATACGATCACTTGCACCAGCGCTAAGGAGTCGTGTCACATTTATTCAGGTTATGACCGGTTGTACTGGTGATGAATGTGCATACAAAGGAAATCCGCTCGACACCCAATACAATATTACTGATGCAAATTGGTTGCAATTTAGATTGACTGCTTTTAGTAAATTTAAAGCAGCATTCCACGATGGAGATCAAAACACTGTAATTCCAATGCTGTTTAACAATATAGATCCAGATAATGGCGAACCCGTTGAATGGAAATGGGTGCAAGATAGTATTGGGAGCGACTTTGGATTTAAGGGAAGTGCTTATGTGCGAGGACACCATTTAACAGGTGAGCTTCCCTTTAAAAACACTTGGAATCCTTACCAAATCAATCCAAAAGGGATGGTTTTATTTTCTAGAGCAGAGATGGATCAAAGTTGTGTAAAAACAATGTACAATTTAAATCCTAGAATTGGATTTTATTGGGGCATTTTAGGTGGTCTCAATACAGGTTTGAGTGTTCACGACCAGAGTGCAAATGCAACCGACTTGGCACTTGCCGATCCCGAAATTATGTCATCCATCCTGTTTTTTAATAAATATGCAGGTCAAATTTTCCCCGCAACAGCGACTGCAGCATACTCTGTTTTTCACGAAGGACTTAATTCAAATAATACTTTAAAGTTTTCAGAGGCTTTGTATACTAAATGCTCAATGAGCAATGTTACCCGTTACCAAAAAATATGCTTGGCATATCAAGCCCAAGGAGCAAGAATTGATGATGCCACGGCTGTTGTTCAAGGACAAGTATATCAACGGGATAAACAAACGGGATACAACGATGCTGGTTGGGATATTCAGGAGGGTAATTATGAACGTTGGATTGAACAAATAAAGGCAGACTCTACCTCTGTGGGTCGTTACCGTTTGCGGGGACCTTTGACAGTGAATTCATCAAAATACGATCGTTTTGCACGTTCATTTCAGAACAGCAAAGGCAAAAACATCATGTATTTCAAGTTTCATAACGAAATGTTTAGCTCAACTAATCAGCCAAAAAGCTTGAAGTTTTCTATTATCTGGCTCGATTCTATTGCGGGTTCAAAATGGGAATTCCGATATAAAGATAAAAACGGAGTTCTTCAATCGCCACTTCAAATAACCGGAATAGGCGATAAACAATGGAAAACTGTTACAACTACTATTACCGATATGGATGTGACGAAGACAGGAACTCTTGGTTCAGATTTTATGCTCGTAAATACCGACATTATCGATGATATTTTTAATGGAATAGAAGTTGATATTGAACGAATGACTACTGGTGTTGTCACCGAAATTGTAACTCCGAGTGTGTTTTTCCCGAATCCGGTAAAATCGGATTTACGTTGGAATATGAACACAAGTTTTGATCAGATTAGGATTTATAGTGTAAGCGGTATCCTGTTGCTTCAATCATCCAATGTGCAGAATGGTTCTTTGGATTTAAGTCATTTGCAACGTGGAATGTATTTTTGCCAATTCACAAATGGTAATAAGGTAATTCAAACCGGAAAAATTATTAAAGAATAATCTACACATTATGTAATGATAAAAAAAAATATTGTTGTTCTGTTTTTAA
>CAYXQZ010000168.1:0-6752 GCA_964466415.1 uncultured Paludibacter sp. | reverse complement strand
TCAGCACTTTGCTACTTCGACGGATTGCGTAGCGAACGTTTACCAGCTAACTTATTGCAAGCGCAACGCGACTATTTTGGAGCACACACTTACGAACGAATTGACAAACCACGTGGCGAATTTTTCCATACCAATTGGACTGGCCGTGGTGGCGATACTGCTTCTACAACCTATGTAGTGTAAGTTGATTTCTAATCGCTTAAATGGGATTTAAAATGAAAGCCCTTTGTTTGATTAATTCAAAACAAAGGGCTTTTTGTATTTTATGGTATTCATTGTCGAAAACAATTATTTTTCCACGTATTCCAACCAGAAATTTTCACCATCGAAAACACCATACGAAAATAAAGAAACAAAATCGCCCAGAATAAGAATACGACTTTTGTTTTTGATTTGTAAATCGAGCGCTACATGCCTATGTCCGTACACAAAAAAGTCGATATCGGGATGCGATTCCGAATAGGCTTTAGAGTATTTTACCAAATTTTCTTGATGTTCGCCCTGATAGTTTCCGTCATAAGCCTTGTGTTTCAGGCGGTTCTGCTTCGACCAATTGTAGCCAAATTCTTGACCCCAACGGATAGGAAAATAGCCAAAAAGAATTTGAGCAAACTTGCTGTGAAAAACTTTTCGAATAAATTTAAAACCTTTATCGTTGTCCAACCCATCGCCATGCGCCATGTAAAAGCGCTTGCCATTAATGTCAATCGTTTCGGGTTTGCGATGTACAATTAACCCCACTTCTTCTTCCAAATAGCCAAAGGTCCATATATCGTGATTGCCTGTAAAAAAATGTATCTCGATGCCAGAATCCACCATTTCGGCTAATTTGCCTAGTAAGCGCACGTAGCCTTTTGGAACCACTGTTTTGTACTCGAACCAAAAGTCGAAAATATCACCCAACAAATAAATGCTTGTTGCTGTGGGACGCACACTTTCGAGCCAACGAACTAATTTGCGTTCGTGTTCAATTTTATCTTCGAGTAATAAAGAGCCCAAATGAGCATCGGATACAAAATATACCATTTTGAATGTTTAAAAGTTTACTTCAGATTATCCCGTGTAATTTGCGGAATGCAAGCAGGAATCGAAAAAAATTCTAATTTTTTATATTGCACAAAGATAATATTTATTTGGAATAAAAGCGGTTTAACATAAATCTTCTTGCGGATTTAAACTATTTCATATTTGTAACTGTTATAAAACTGATAATTTTAAAAAATATTTTTTAAAATTCAAAAAAATCACTTTAAACAACAGAAAATGAGACATAAAATTATTCGAAATGGTGCTCTAAGCTTATTCATTATACTATTGAGCAGCATTGTCAATGCACAAGATTACATTACTTTTCCGAATGGAACATTTATCAAGGCTAAAATTATTGAAGTTGGCAGTTCCGAAATCAAGTATAAATTGTACAACAGTACCAACGATCAGCTTTATTCAGTTGTGCGAAATCAGGTTTATAACCTACGATACGAAAACGGAATGATTGATTTTTTGAATGGAAATACGGTTTGGCCAAACAAAACAACAAACCTGACAAATGTTGAAACTTTTAAATCGGCTCAGGTAGCAAATGTAACTGCACCAACAGCGCCTATGAAGTCAGCATCTGTTCCAAAACCTTCAGTTCCCGCAACAACGAGTACAACAGCAACAGCTGTGCCCTCAGATTTGTCGAAACAATTAAACTTAACGCCAGAGCAATTGCAAATTCTAAAGAATATGCTCGATGCCAATGCCGCTGCTGCACAACAGGCAGCAAATCAGGCTGTACTGCCTCAAAATGTTGCGCCTGCGCCTGTGGCAGTTCAGCAACCTACGCCCTCACAAGCGCAAGTCAACAATCAGTCCATGGTAACAAGTGTGATGGGAGCTGCACCAACAAATCAGAATACGGCTAATGTTGTAACGTCGTTATTGACAAAGAAACGAACAATTGGAACTGTTGCAACAAATGCTAAAGCAAAAAGACCAACAGCATTCCGAAATTTTGGTGGTTTAATAAATTTGAATACCGTGAGCGAAGTATTTGACGAAACTGAACTTGTAGGATTTAATTTTTTAATTGAAAAAAAGTTAGGAAAGAGCGATTTTGGTTTTGGAATAGATGGGAGTACAATTAGCGATTATTATATTCTTAAAAAACTGGATTTGCCAACCGATGTGCTAAACAAATACAATGATTTTGGAGTTCGTTTTAGCTACCATCTTCCTATCACAACATTTATTGACCCTTACATAAGTTTGCGTGGATTATATTATACCGAAAAATATAATGACGAAACCTATTCAGATTTTGATACTGATATAATTTTGGGCGGACGCTTGATGTATAAAAACGTTGGTATCATTTACGAATATTGTTTGAACTACGAATATTCGATGTTAGGAATTAGTATCAGTTTAAATTAATTTTAAAATTATGCAAAAAATAATACTCATAGTAGTTGCAAGCATGCAACTCATAACCATATCGGCTCAAGTAGCAGTTACCGATGTTAAATACCGACGCAGTTCACTTCATACAATTCTGATGGAATCGGAACGCTTTCCGTACAAAGATACAGTATTGAATGCTTACTACAGTGCTCCTTTTCCCGAAAAATACAACGATCAAACGATAGACGATAAATCATTTAATCCTGCATTGTATGGAAATATTACAATAAAAGATATTGAACCCAATATTATAAACAACTACCTGACTCAGAATAAGATTGCTACAAAATTGGTTGCAAAATGGTTTAATCGTCAACCCAATGGTAGTTTCGACATGAGTTTAATTAGCAATCGTGGCTTTTACAGCGCTAGCGAAATGGAAACATTGATAGCTCAAAAATCGGCTCGTGGTGTTGGTGCATTAGCTGATGCTGGCGAAGAACTTATAAAAAATACATTTGTAGTGGTTTCCAAACTTAATTTTGTAAGCAATGCAGGGGCAGCTACGGTTGCAAGCGTGGGAGCTGACTTAGCACTGAATGCCATTGACAATCCTTATTTGCGCATGGGTGCAAAATTTCTTAAAAATAAAGTGGCTGAAAAAGCCGCCGAAGGATATTCGGTTTGGTGTACTTCTTATCTTTTTCGGTTGAATTGGAACGATTCTATTGCAAATACTTTTTACAACGATTATTGGACGGATGGTAAAAAACTTGATATTAAGAAAAAAGCTATGTTCGATAACAATGAACTTTTTAAAATGGAATATATTGGAAGCGAAAAATCGTCGATTCTGATTACCTTTTCATTAAAAGAACAACGATCTGCTGAACGATATGTCTCATTGGCAACTATCAGAAGTGTTGATGCAGTATATGCAAAACTTCAAAAACAATACGATGTGTTTAAAACCAAAACACCATTGTTTACAGGCTATCCAATAACCGCTAAAATTGGATTAAAAGAAGGTCTTGAGAATAATGATAAATACGAAGTATTGGAACAGGTTCAAGATGAAAAAGGATTAACCAAATACGTACGTAAGGGTATTGTGACTGTAGATGGAAAACAAATTTGGGATAACCGTTTTAGTGCAGGCGAAGAGCTCGATGCTAAAGCAAAAGCATCAACAGGAATAGCATTGGACCGAACTTTTTTCAGAGGAACTGAAAATTATTATCCAGGAATGTTAATCCGACAAATAAAATAATTAATAATCAAACAACTAAAAATTAATAGCACATGAATCAGTTTGCGTTATTTATGGTACTACTTTTTATGAGTAGTGTAAGTTTTGAATCGTACGCTCAGGCAATAAGTAAAGCTAAAGCCGACGACGATACCGAAAATTTTGTATACGAGATTGAAGGTGTAGATATTGGTGCGCAAGGCACGTATCTCGTAAAAGTATGGTCGTACTCTAAGCGACCATCTGTGGCCACCGAACAGGCTAAAAAGAATGCCGTTCATGGTATTATATTCAAGGGATTTGTAGGCAGAACAGGTGTTCCAGGTCAACGTCCACTTACTACCAATGCCAATATTGAGCAGGAAAAGAAAGAGTTTTTCGATAACTTTTTTGCCGATGGTGGTAAATATATGAAGTTTGTAACTGTTTCGGGTGATGGCTCTGTAGCTGCCGAAGACCGGATGAAAGTAGGTAAACGTTACAAAATTGGCGTTATAGTGTCGGTTAATGTATCCGAGTTACGAAAGGATTTGGAAGCTGCCGGAATTATTCGAAGTTTAAATAGTGGTTTTTAAATTAAATAAAATATGAGAAATACTATAAAATTGGTTGTTGTATTGATAACCGTACTATCGATAAATAGTTTTGATATTTATGCTCAGCAAAGAGAAAATGCTGGAAATTATCCAAAGGAAAGTGAGTGTATTGATGTGGAACTCGATGGTTCCATTACTGTAAAGGCTTGGGGATCTGGTCGTAACCGTTTTGATGCAGTAGCTCAGGCAAAGAAAAATGCAGTTCGCGACGTGCTGTTTCGTGGAATTATCAAAGGCAGTGCCGATTGTAATTCGCGTCCGTTACTTACCGAAGTAAATGCCGAAACAAAATACGAAGATTATTTTTTCAAGTTTTTTTCGGATAAAATTGGAACCTATAAAGAATATATTTCAGCTCGCGATGAGCGACTGGATTACACTATATTCCGTTCGCGAAAAGGTGGCGACAAAACTTCGACTTATAGTGTAGTAGTACGAGTTTTACGATCGGAGCTTCGTCAAAAACTTATTGCCGATGGCATTCTAAGTAAATAATTAACTACAATAAATCATACAATATGAACAAGATAAAAATATTATTCGCTACGTTGATTCTATTTTCGATAAATAATAGCTTTGTATTTTCGCAAGCCAAGAAACCGACATTAATGGTTGTTCCGAGCGACAATTGGTGTATAAAAAATAACTTTACTCGCGATTTCGATAATATGGGCTCAACGGTGAAAGTAGCCGATTATAACCGAGCATTGCAAGAAAGTTCAGAGTTGCTGTTGGTAATAAGCAAAATTAATGAATTGATGACTGAACGTGGTTTTCCACTGAAAAATATGGAATCGACATTACGCTCGTTACAAAACCAATCGGCCGAAGATGCATTACTCACGGGTAAATCAGGAGCCGATGTAAATGAAAGTCCAATTGATAAGTTGAAAAAAGCGGCAAAAGCCGATATAATAATGCAATTAACATGGACAGTGAACCAAACTGGTCCCAAAAAATCGGTAACATTTAACCTTCAAGGGATTGATGCTTATACCGATAAACAAATTGCAGGAGCTTCGGGAACAGGGCAACCTTCGTTTTCGGCCGAACTGCCTGTTTTGTTGGAAGAAGCTGTATTGGCTCACATCGACAATTTTAATGGTCAACTTCAGAAACATTTCGACGATTTGTTCAATAACGGACGTGAGGTTAGTTTGCGAATCATGACTTTCAGCTCATTTAAAGGAGATCTTGAAACGGAGTTTGAAGGAAAAGAATTGAGTCAAATTATTGAAGACTGGATGGCTGCCAATACGGTTAAAAACAGGTTCAGCACCACCGATGCTACCGAAAATAACATGTTGTTTGAACAAGTGCGTATACCGCTTTACGATGCTAATAACCGAGCTGTAGATACACGAGGCTGGGCGCGCGACTTACAAAAAATGTTAGCCGACAAATATAAAATTACTGCTAAACTTATGACTCGCGGACTTGGTCAGGCGCAGCTTGTAATTGGTGAAAAATAATAATTCTAAATAAAAAATTGAATATGAACAAACTTAAATATATGGTTTCGGTGTTTTTTTTACTTTGCTTTGTACATTTAAATGCACAAAAACCCGAAGAGAAAGAACGATTAGCTTTAGCTGTATGGGTTCCCGAAAATATTGAAGGACTTACCGAAATGGCTCGTACAAATCTCGAAAATAAACTATTGCAACTTATTACGGCTAATGGTATTGGAGGAAGTGGTGATTTTACTCGTTTTATTGTTTCGGCCAACATAAATACTCTTTCCAAAGAAATAACTAATGGTGGAATGCAGGCCCTGACACTTAATATTACGCTATATATTGGCGATGGCTTTCAAGGTAAAGCATTTTCGTCGTATTCAACTAGTGTAAAAGGTATTGGCGAAAATGACACAAAAGCTTATTTGTCAGCATTAAAGAATTTAAAGACAAATAATGCTGAATATCAAAGCTTTATAGATAAAGGAAAAACAAAGATTATTGCTTATTACAACTCGCAGTGCGACCAGATTATACGCGAAGCAAAAGTGCTGGCCAGTATGAATAAATACGATGAAGCCATATATAATTTAACTTCTGTACCAGATGTTTGTACCGATTGCTGGAAAAAATCGATGGATGCCGTAGCGCCTATTTTCAAACAAAAAATAGATTTTGAATGTAAAGAAAAACTCATGAAAGCAAATGCTATTTGGACTGCTGGTCAAAGCTGGGATGCTGCACAGGAAGCAGGAGCAATACTTTCGACCATTGACCCCAATGCAGCATGCGTAGGTGATATGAAAATTTTGTCGGCAAAAATTGAAAAGCGAATAAAAGAGGTTGATGGCAGGGAATGGCAGTATGTATACGATTATAATATTGGTCTCACGCGCGACATGATAAAAGCTTACCGCGATGTAGGTGTTGCTTATGGAAATGGACAACCCAAAAATGTTACATACAAATCGCTTTGGTAATTACATTTCAAAGCTTGAAAATGTGGAAGTTACTCAACTTCCACATTTTTTTCAAGCATGATATAGCAGATGTAAGCTTTTG
>CAYXQZ010000167.1:5684-6777 GCA_964466415.1 uncultured Paludibacter sp. | reverse complement strand
AAACTGTCAGATTGAAAATTTTTGGAACATTTTGTTGATAAATTGTTGTTTATTGGATTAATAATATTACTTTTGCACTCAAATAAAATCATACAAATGACACGATTTTTTACATACTTTTATTTTTACTTTTACTTTAGTAGGTGAGAGCAGGATAGATTTATGTAAATATGCAATGACAAATTAAAAAAACAACATATTAAATCCTGCTCAAATTATTGAGTAGGATTTTTTTTAATAGATAATTATGAAACGTGTAGCAATACAAGGCGGATTAGGTGCTTACCATGGCATAGCAGCCGAACAGTTTTTTAGGGACGAAGAAGTAGAAATAATTCCATGTGTTACTTTTCGCGATATATTTAAATGTATTGAGAAAGACCCTAATGTGGTGGGAATTATGGCTATCGAAAATACCATTGCTGGTAGCTTACTGCCTAATTACGAATTGCTTAAGGAGTATAAATTGCCAATAGCTGGTGAATATAAACTACGTATATCACATTGTTTAGCAGCTTTACCCGGACAAACAATTCACGATATTAAAGAGGTACAATCGCACCCAATTGCTTTGATGCAATGTGGCGATTTTTTGGATACATTGCCTTACGTTAAGGTAGTTGAACACGAAGATACTGCACTTGCAGCTCGTGATATCCAAACAAATTTATGGAAAAACAATGCTGCAATTTGTAGTTCTCGAGCAGCCGAAATATATGGTTTAAACGTGTTGGCTCAAGGCATTGAAACGAATAAACGCAATTTTACGCGTTTTCTGATTTTTGGAAACGAATGGGTGGTGAACGAAATTCAAACGAACGAGGTTATAAACAAAGCTTCGGTGGTTTTCACTTTGCCACATGCCGAAGGTAGTTTGTCTAAAGTTTTATCGGTATTTTCGTTTTACGATATCAATCTTACCAAAATTCAATCGCTTCCAATTATCGGACGCGAATGGGAATATCAATTTTATGTCGATTTTAAATTTTCGGACCTTAACCGATACAAACAATCATTGGTCGCTATTAAACCATTAATCAACGAATTACGTACGCTTGGCGAATACTCCGAAGGATTAACGCCAGTGGAATAA
>CAYXQZ010000167.1:4165-5584 GCA_964466415.1 uncultured Paludibacter sp. | reverse complement strand
CAACGAATTACGTACGCTTGGCGAATACTCCGAAGGATTAACGCCAGTGGAATAAAACTACCCCTAACCCCTCCCGATAAAAGAATCGGGATAAATGGCGGGGAATTAAATTAGTATTGATTTATATAAAATTAAAAATGAATGTCAGAAGATAAAAAAAATGATTTGCAAAACGAAACTAACTCCAACTCCCCCTTTAGGGGGTCGGGGGGCAGTATCGTTCCTGCCGAACGTTTAAATTCGGTTTCAGAGTATTATTTCTCAACCAAACTGAAGGAAGTGGCCGAAATGAATGCGCGTGGACTAAATGTGATTAGTTTAGGAATTGGTAGTCCTGATTTGCCACCTTCGCAGCAAACAATTGATGCGTTAGCCAAATCGGCTGCTGAGCCTACTGCACATGGTTACCAGCCATACATTGGCATCCCTGAATTGCGAAAAGCATTTGCCGATTTTTACAAAAAATGGTTTTCGGTGGATTTAAACCCCGCTTCCGAGATTCAACCGCTTATTGGTTCTAAAGAAGGTATTCTGCATATTTCGATGGCATTTCTGAATCCTGGCGATGGCGTTTTAGTGCCAAATCCTGGTTATCCAACTTATTCGTCGGTTAGTAATTTGGTGCAAGCCAATGTAATAACTTATGATTTAGACGAAAACAATAACTGGCAACCAAATTTCGAAGCACTTGAACAAAACGACCTGAGCAATGTTAAACTCATGTGGGTTAATTATCCAAATATGCCTACTGGTGCATCTGCAACTGTTGAATTGTTCGAAAAATTAGTTGCTTTCGGAAAAAAACACAGCATTGTCATTTGCAACGATAATCCGTATAGCTTTATTCTCAACGATAAACACCTGAGTATTTTGCAAATTGAAGGTGCTAAGGATATTTGTATTGAATTAAATTCGATGAGTAAATCGCACAATATGCCAGGTTGGCGTATGGGTATGTTGGCTTCCAATGCACAGTTTGTACAGTGGATACTCAAGGTGAAAAGCAATATTGATAGCGGTCAGTTTAAGCCCATGCAAGTGGCAGCTGTTGCGGCTCTTAATAACTCGGACGAATGGCACAACGAAATGAATATCAATTTGTATCGTAGTAGGAGAAATAAAGCAGAGGCTATTATGACTCAATTAGGATGCACCTTCGACCCAAAGCAAGTAGGTATGTTTCTTTGGGGAAAAATTCCTGAAAAATATGCCGATAGTGCTGAGTTAGCCGATAAAATTTTGTATCAAGCCAAGGTGTTTATTACGCCAGGTTTTATTTTTGGCGACAAAGGCGCTAGATATATACGCATTTCGCTTTGCGCTAACGAAAACATGTTGCAGCAAGCACTGGAGCGCATTAAAGAGATGTGATAATGTGATGATGAGATGATGTGATAATATGTTGATGTGATATTAAAT
>CAYXQZ010000167.1:0-4065 GCA_964466415.1 uncultured Paludibacter sp. | reverse complement strand
GATGTGATAATGTGATGATGAGATGATGTGATAATATGTTGATGTGATATTAAATTGTAAATAAAAAAATAGTAAATAAATATAAAGATGGAATTTGAATCAATTTTATTACCAGGAGTAGATGCTAAACGTCCGCTAATAATTGCGGGCCCATGTAGTGCCGAAACGGAAGAACAAGTAATGGATACCGCACGTAAACTTGCGGCAAGAGGAATAAAAATATTTCGTGCTGGAGTTTGGAAACCACGTACGAAGCCAGGCGGTTTCGAAGGCAATGGTGTAATGGCTTTACCTTGGTTGAAACGTGTGAAAACCGAACTAGGAATGTATACAGCCGTTGAAGTGGCCACTGCAGCTCATGTTCGTGAAGCATTATCGTACGATGTGGATATGCTTTGGATAGGTGCTCGCACTACAGCTAATCCGTTTGCAGTACAAGAAGTGGCCGATGCACTTGAAGGTATGGATATCCCAGTTTTAATTAAAAATCCGGTAAATCCGGATTTAGATTTGTGGATTGGAGCAGTTGAACGTATTTACAATGCAGGAATTCGTCGTATTGGCGTTATTCATCGCGGTTTTAGCTCGTTCGACAAAAAAATATATCGTAATCTCCCACAGTGGCACATTCCAATTGAACTTCACCGTCAGTTGCCAACGCTGCCAATTATTTGCGACCCAAGTCATATTGGTGGCAAACGTGAATTGATTGCATCGCTTTGTCAGCAGGCCATGGACTTAAATTTTGATGGGCTAATTGTTGAGTCGCATTGCAATCCCGAAAAGGCTTGGAGCGATGCATCGCAGCAAGTTACTCCCGAAGTGCTCGACTTTATTCTCAATACGTTAGTTATTCGTGATACTACTCAAAGCACCGAAAGTTTAACAAGTCTTCGTCGTCAGATTGATGAGCTCGACAATAGTTTACTTGAGTTGTTGGCTCGCCGTATGCGTGTTTCGCGCGAAATTGGACAGTATAAAAAGGAGCATAATATGCCCATTTTGCAATCGCAGCGCTACGACGAAATTATCCAAAATCGTGTAGCTCAGGCTCTTCAAATGGGAATGGATACCGAATTTATGAAAACCGTTTTAGTGGCTATTCACGAAGAATCGGTTCGCAATCAACAAGAAATTATGAAACAGGATTAATTTTTTGACGACTGACATCAGACAACAGACGACAAAAAACTGAAAGTAAAAGTGCAGGGTATAAACATAGCTTTATACAGGGCACTTTTTTTTGTTTGCAAATTTCACTATATTTGCAATTAATTAAAAAATTAAAATGAAAACAGCATTTATAACAGGTATAACATCGGGTTTTGGAAAAGCATTTGCGTACCGATTGGCCAAATTGAATTATAATATCGTCGTTACAGGCCGACGGGAAGAGCGACTTGAACAAATTGCCAGTGATATTCGGAGCCAGTTTGATGTGAAAGTTCATACACTTTGTTTTGATGTGCGCGATAATGAAGCTTGTAAAGCATCCATTGCTTCGTTGCCTACTGAATTCCAGAATATTGATTTGCTTGTGAATAATGCTGGTTTGGCTGCTGGTGCTTCGCCTTTCAACGAAAGCAACTTGGATGATTATGAACGTATGATTGATACAAATGTTAAGGGATTATTATATATCACTAAACTTATTGTTCCACAAATGATTGACCGAAAATGCGGTCACATCATAAATATTTCGTCCATAGCTGGTATCGATGTATATCCTAATGGTAGTGTGTATTGTGCCTCAAAACATGCTGTAAATGCCATAACCAAAGGTTTACGACTCGATTTAGTTAAATATGGAATTAAAGTAAGCTCCATATCACCCGGAATGGTGGAAACGGAGTTTTCAATTGTTCGTTATCATGGCGACGAACAAAAAGCAAAGGATGTATATGCGGGAATTATTCCACTCGATGCGGAGGATATTGCTGATACGCTCGAGTTTATCGTTACTCGTCCTGACCATGTGAGTATTAACGACATACAAATAAATCCAAAACAGCAAGCAAATGCCTATTTGGTGCATCGAATTTTAGATTAAAATTTAAAAATACTGCCTTTTTGGCTAAAAAAAATAAATTATTAAAAAAAATAGCTTATTTTTGTACGATGCATCCATTAAAATGGTGATCCTATTATCTAAATCAATTTTGTAGTAACAGAAAACTAAAGATTAAAACTTTTTATATTATAATTTAAATAACTGAAAATGAGCTCACTTGAATTAAACAAGGAAATTGAAAACTTAGCTGAAGTGCCTGTTACGGAAGCTATTGATGCAAATTTAACCACCGAAGTTACCGAAGAGGTACAACCTGTTGAACCAGAAGCAACAGTAGAAGTTGAAAATAAGACTGATTATTCGCAATTGAGTAAGACAGAACTGATTGAAATACTCAAAGGTTTGGTAACTGCCGAAGTGGAAAATGTAAAAGATGAAGTTGAAACTATTAAACAGCATTTTTACAAAAAACAAAAGAGTGAGTTCGAAGAACAAAAAAAGTTATTTGTTGATAATGGAGGCGAAGAGGCTGAATATGTTCATGTTAAAGATGAATCGGAAAATGAACTTAAAACACTTTTAAACGAATATAAAACTAAGAAAGCAGCCATTTTTGCAAAAATGGAGCAAGAAAAAGAACAAAACCTGATTCAAAAACAACATATACTTGAGCAAATGAAAAATTTGGTTGAGAGTAATGATGATGTTTCAGGCCACATAGGTGAGTTTAAAAGTTTACAGCAAAAATGGAAAACTATTGGTAACGTGCCAATTACAGTAGCCACTACCTTGTGGAAGCAATACAATACCTATCAGGAGAAATTCTGGGATTTAATTAAAATCAACAACGAATTTCGTGAATACGATTTTAAAAAGAATTTGGAGGCAAAAGTGCTTATTTGCGAAGCTGCCGAACGTCTTGCCGAAGTGAATGACGTTATTTCAGCATTTCAACAATTACAAAAATTTCATGCTGAGTGGCATGAATTAGGTCCAGTTTCGCGCGAAAACCGTGAGATTATATGGAATAGATTTAAAGAAGCTTCCAGTTTGATTAATAAAAAACACCAGTCGCATTTCGATTCAATTCGCGAGCTTGAAGATAATAATCAGCAAGCTAAAACCGAATTGTGTGAAAAGATTGAAGCCTTTGATTATAAAACACTTGCTAGTTACAAGGCATGGGACGAAGCTACACAAACAGTTTTGAACTGGCAAGAGGAATGGCGTACAATGGGTTTTGCTCCACGCAAAGTTAATCAGCAGTTATTCGAACGTTATCGTTCGGCATGCGATGCATTTTTTATGGCCAAAAACGAATTTTACAAAGCATCGAAAGGTGTTTTGAATCAAAACTTGGACAAAAAGAAATCATTGTGCGAACAAGCCGAAGCTTTGAAAGATAGCACTGAATGGAAAGAAACAACCGATAAACTGATTCAATTACAAAAAGAATGGAAAACGGTAGGACCTATTTCGAAGAAACTCTCCGATGATTTATGGAAACGTTTTATTGCTGCTTGTGATTATTTCTTTGAACAAAAAAATAAAAACTCTTCGAGTCTGAAAAATGTAGAAGGGGATAATATGTTGAAAAAGAAAGAGCTAATTCAGAAGATTGTAGACTTAAATGTGACAACTAATTCAACTGAAGCGTTGGCTAGCTTACGTGCTTTAATGGCCGAATGGGGTACAATTGGACATGTACCATTCAAGGAAAAGGATAAACTGTACAAAGAATACCGTGCTGCTGTTGATAAGCAATTTGAAGTGCTGAATGTTGATGCTTCGACACGTAGACTGGATACTTTCAAAAATAATTTGAAAGATATGTCGGCTAAAGGCGAAAATAAGCTTTATGGCGAACGTCAGAAAATGGTACGCGCTTACGAACATTTAAAATCAGAAATTGCAACCTACGAAAACAATATTGGATTCTTTAGCTCAGCTTCGAAAAAAGGCGGTGGTTTAATTAAAGAAATGGAGCGCAAAATTGAAGCATTGAAAGACGAAAGTAAATTAATTGAAGAAAAAATTAAATTGATTGACCAAAG
>CAYXQZ010000166.1:0-6782 GCA_964466415.1 uncultured Paludibacter sp. | reverse complement strand
AAGAATTCGCAGTACGAACGTTTGGATGTTTAAAGTTCATAAAGTTATAAAGTTTGTAAAGTTATAAAGTTTGTAAGGTTATAAAGGTTATAAAGCTTGTAAGGTATTGATAAATCAAAATAAAAAAGATTTTCTGGGCGTGCCCCTACAGCCTGCCTACCGCATTTATCTACCGGAGGTAGAGGTAGGCCTGCCTACCGCAGGCAGGGTCGGGCTGGAGTTTATCCCGATTTTTATAGGGGCTCTTGTACCGCCTAAATACGGCGGAACGCCGCTTCTATCACTTACGCATCGCATGCTGTAAGCATTTTCATTACACGCAGGAGGCGTTCGAGTTTTGGTTGATCCATAGATTAGAATTTACATTTAATCCAACAACGCTTTTATCAGACAGTCTTTCATATCTGTATAGTAAAGGATATTTATTTTTGTAATCATATCGTCGGAAAGTTCGTTTAATTGTTTACGAGCATTTAATGGAATCAGGATTGAAGTTGCACCTTTTTCTACTGCCAGTTCAACAAGGTTTACAGCATTGTAAACTAAATCAAGTGAACCACCAAGGTTTAATTGACCGACAATAATAAATCCGCCCTTTGTTCCTTTCTCAAGTAAGGCACTACATAATGCAATGAGAACTGCCATACCCAACCCATTGCCACTTTTTGAAGCATCAAATGCTCTTAGCTGTATGGAAAATTCATGTGTACGAGGGTCTCTGTCACCTACAAGTTCTTTGGTTTTGCTATACAAATTTTGTTCCGCGTATCTTACACATTCCTGAAATTGAGTTGGTGTTGGTTTATTCAGTATCTTAACTCCTGAACCATTCCCCATGTTTATTTCAACTTTGTATAATCCTACGGTATCTTCTTGTCCACCTGTATTTAATGACCAAATTTGACCAGGAGGAAGTGGGTCGTCACCAATAGTATTTTCACTATGAATCTCCGGTGTAGTTACAAATGTTTCTACTCCGTTGTCACCAATACGATAACTGAAATGTGTATTTCTAAATTCGGCAGAACCGATTCGTTTTTGTTGTTCTTTTACTCTACGTCTGTATTCTAATGAAATTTTGATTGCCCATTCAAGTAATTCATCCGAAATTGGTACTTCCGGATTTGGTTGCATCAATTTGAGCAACCCATTTAATGTTTTGTTTACAGCTGTTGTATCACGTCCACTTAAAGCACCACCGTAATCAATACGACCTAATACGGAAGACGTTCTGTTTATATCTCGAAGTCTTGTCCAACATTCAGCAAGGAAATCACTTACCAGACCAAAATGGTTTGTGAAGTATGATTTATTGAGTTTTGGAAAGTCCCAACCGGGAACAAAAGAGTGAATTCTATCCATGAAAGCTGTATCGTCTCTCATTTCTTGTGGTAATGGGCCAAATAAATGTCCAATCCTTTGTTGGTGTTCTACATCAACATCGAAATTACCAACCATAACAATACCACCATCGGCACGAATAGGTTCTTTACCACGACTAAACTCACCGCTTTCCATGTAGCCTTTCATTATATTAACTCCATCTTTTTGGTCGAATGAAACACCTGAAACTTCATCGAAACAAACCAAATCGTATTTACAGACAAGCCCTCTTTCGCCATTACCCATATTGACAAACATTTTGGCAACAGTTGCTTTTCCACCAGATACTAAATGTGAGTAGGGTGAAATTTGTTGATATAGGTGTGATTTACCAGTTCCACGTGGACCTAATTCAATCATATTGTAATTTCGTTCTACGAATGGAATCATTCTGACGAATAGTACATTCTTTGCTTTTTCTGACAAAGTAGTAGGTTCCATCCCAACGCTACGAATCAAAAAGTCTTTCCATTCATCTAAGGAGAATTGCTCACGACCTTTGTATAAAATATCCAATACATTACGCTGAGATAACTGAATAGGGCGGATATTGGCAACGCCAAACGGACGTCCATTTTTCTCCTGAGCGATTGCAGCATCGTATTCTAATTCTATTTCTGCATAAAAACCTCCAGTCAACATTCTGTCATTCGCATTTACAAGCTCCGAAGAAATGCGAACTTTGGTGAGCATTAAACTTGGTAAAGTGGCAACGTAACTATCCGAAACAGTATCGAGTTTAGCCGTAATAATATCAATCAGTTTTATTGAACCCTTTTCCTTTGCTTTGGATTTAAAGTATTCTTCCTCGCCTGTTCTTACAGTTCTGTCCTGAAGTTGGCGTTTTACAATTTCCAATCCTTCCTGAATATCATCTTCGTCAACTGTAGCACAATATCTACCTAATAAGAATTCGATCACATAAGTGGGTACAGGATAAGTTTTGCGGAAGTTTTCCAGCAAATCTTTACGAACAACATAGCCTTCAAAAGCAGTTGTTGCTAATTGGTCAATTTTGTCTAATTCCATAATCTAAACTTTTTCAACCACCAACTGTGGTTAGTTTTTTATCAAGGATTCTACCAGAAGGATCTAAAAGCACAATAGTAGCTGCTTGCGATTCGGCATCATCGCTTACCATCACTGAGCCTCTATTTTCTTTTACAGACTTTTTTGTTGATTCAACGATAGAAGTAGATTCATCGTTGTATTTGGTTCGAATATCAATTGCATAATCATCTGTAGCTTTTTCAGTTTCAACAGCACATTTAAGATTCACCCATTTGATTGATTTAATTTTGGCTATTGCTTTTGAGGAATTTTCATTTTCTATAATGATAGTTGGCACAAGACATTCGTGGAGTGAAATACCACCATGAGCATATTCTTCGTTGGCTTTAAAAAATGAAATGCCCGGAGCATAAGCTATGTAAATTGACGGATTCCAACGCCAAGGTAAATGCAACAGGTCAGTAATAGCACCTTCTTTAATCAATGCACAACGCCCCCAGCGTGTTTCAGTAAGTCCTACATTTAATTGGGTTTTGGGTAAACCACCAGGTAATAATAACCATCCGTGGTCAGTTACAATTTTAATTCTTTTCACACCCTTTTCAAAAGCTGTTTCCAATACTTCCTGCACTTGCTCAAAAAGCTCTTCGATACGTTTTACCATGTCCGATTGTTCTTCGTGACCTTTGGTATCTATATCCCCGATTTCTTGCCAGCAAGAAATGTTGGGATTAATATCTTCACTTTTAAAAATATGTGTGAAATTAGCGGCAGTTAATGACTCTCTAAAAGCAGCTGTTTGAAGCTCTTTCCCTGATTGAAGTTGAGGGCGAAACTCTTTAATATCACTGTTTACGGAAATAGCCATTGCGATAGGTGAAACGTTTGGTTTAGCTGTTGGTGTAAGGCTTGGAATAGCTGACCAACCGGTTTCTAATGAAACTTTATAATTTAATGTTGAAATTCGTTTACAGAATTCTTCTGCCAATTCAAACCGAAAAGCATCAACGAACAGCACAAAAGATTCAGTTTCTGTTTGAGAAATTTGAGTAGTGAAAACTGAAGCATCATTTTCAATCAATGTTTGAAATTTATTAGTAACTGATTCAATCCAAGGTTGATATATGGTTTTAATCAATGATTTAATAACGGTTTTATCCTTGTCGGATTTCACAGCAGCTAATGATTTTCTCATTGACTGGTCAACTAAAAATCCATTGGAAACATAATAAGTCTTTAAATCTTCCAATTTACTAAATGGGAAAGATTCAGTTGCCTTTTCAGCCATTGCAATAAGATAGGATAAAGCATTTGCAAGAGGAGCTTCACCCAATTCATTCCAAACCCAAGTACAACGTACTTTGTGGCTATTGTCTAATAGTTTTAATGAAGCTAGTGCCTCATTAGGTTGCATTTTAGCCACTTTATTCAATGCAATGCGTAATTCATCTTCTTGTTGTTCGTTTACCTGTGGCCAACTCTCTTTGGGAAGAGCAAACAAATCAACACCTAAATCGTCAGGTTTAGCCAAACGAAGTAACTCCGCTATTTCAGGGAATTTTTTAGGTGCATTGGCATATAATTGCCAAACGTATTTCCATGTGTTTTTTTGAGTCCCTAATTTTTCAGTTATAGCTTTGATATTTTTGTAATCGGGTTCGAAATCGTATTGAGATTTGCAAAGGTGTACAAAAACTTCTTTTCTTCCTGCATCCATGTTTTGAAAGAATGCATCGCCTTTACACATCCATTTCAGAATACTTGGATTAATTTCAGGAAATAGGTGATTGTTAAGGTACTGTGCATCAATCACTGTTTTGCCATATAATGCTTCAGGGTCGTGGAATATGGAGGGCAGGGCTTTTTTTAATGCCTCTTTGGTGGCATAATCTTTTAATATGTTTATACCTAAGCCAGCAGTTGGATTTTCGACAAAAGCAAGGATAGTCCATTCTTTACCATTTTCTTGCAAGAACAAAGTGCCAGTGTATTGATATTCGAGCAATGGTTGAAGGTCAAGACCAGCCACTTCCACGTTTCGGAAATCAGCTTTGGCAATACCCGGTAAGTAAATAATTGGTGTTGCGCTATCCTGCCAATCAGCTTCGGGAAGGGTTTTGGCAATCATGCATTTTATCCAAATAGCAGGACCTTGTTTTTTTGCACGTTCATAGTCGCCATACACCAATAAATGAGGCAATTCGGATTGCAAATCAGGAATAATATCTACCCACAACCTTTCGGGGTCAGGCCATAGAATTACTTCGGGCTTCACCATTATGCTGCTATTGTGCTGCTCAGCTTGTCTTAAAGCCTGTTTTACTTTATCGTATATGCTCATTTTCATTCAATCCTTTCGTTTGATTTAAATTGCTCAATATGTAATCGTATTAAACTCCACATATTCAATGTAATATGTGAGTGATTTAAGTTTCTATAAAGCACTTCTATAAAGCATCTATTCGTTTTCTTACAACTTTTGCTTTATAGTATAGCTTTAAATTAAAGCAGAATTAAAGCATTTGGTCATTTTCTTGCATGTTTTGCTTTAAACTTAGTGAATAACTATTCATATTTCTATTGAGCATTCTATTGAGCATTTGTTGGTTTTCTAACAAGTTTTACTCAATAGAATATTTTGTTCCGCAATTTAATGCCTTGAGTTATCCGGTATATCACTTTAGCGTAAATTCAATTATATGGATTCAATTAAATATATTTCAATAATTCTTCTACCAACCTGAATACAGTAGTTGAAGATTCTTCGAGTGCAGGACTTGTGTGAGGTAACAAGTTGTAATTTCTTTTAGCACGGGCAATTGCAAGATCTACTCTATACGTTTGCACTCTAGTATCTATGCCATCGAGTAATTCAAAAATTTCTTCGGTAATGACTTTGCTATTTTCACCATCGTAGGTTACATTATATGGCTTCAGCAATTCATTCAATTTATCATTATAGTCCCTTCTATGCATACCAGCTCCCTGGTGGTCGTCGAAATGTAACAGAATCCAATATTCAAAAGCCTGATTAGAATAAGCAACCCCGAAATTATTAGCATCGGCTAGTGCTATTGCATTGTTGAAATCAATAATCGCAAAATCATCTTTATCGAACACGCACCACACCTGATCGTACTCTTTTTCTTGCCGAAGTAGAATAGCTCGATTGACGAGCGATACGGTATTAAATCCCAAACCAATTGGCTTAATGGTAGCAGAAGTTAGTCTGAATTGTTTGAAATAGCTTGGTTCGGTATTTTCACCCTCGCATACAATCAATATTGTAGGTTTTTTATCCAAAGCCGGAGCTGCTCTTTCGAGCATTGGCTCTGCACGTTTACGTGCTTTCATCGCTTGACGGTGCACTTCCCTATCTGCTGCTTGTTCAGCACTTTTATTTTTCATTCGCATTTTTCAACGATAAGTTTTGGTTATTAGATCTTCAAACGTATCAAGAAATGGAATAGCACCATATTTTCCTCTAATGTAATTATCTTCAAACGGTTCTGTTTTACGTACTTCATCCGTTTTGAAATCGGCTAATGAATAGATACGTGCTTCGCCAAACTTATTTTTTTCGGTAAACCAAATTTGGTCTCTTCTGAATAAACCAGAACTCAAAAGGTTGGTGTCGTGTGTATTGAAAATAAGTTGGGCGTTTTTTGGATTAAGCTCTTTGGAATTGAAAAGCGAAACAAGTTTGCAAATTAAGTTGGGGTGTAACTTTGAGTCCAATTCATCCACAACGAGTGTGAAACCACTTTCAAGTACATTTAATACAGGACCTGTGAGTGCAAAAAACTTTTGTGTACCTGACGACTCATCATCGTCCATAGAGAAATTGATATTTTCAACAAATTGCCTGTCGTTATTGTACTTTTTGTGCGTAGTAATGATATCCGAAAAAATCTCAGCATTTTCTTCTTTCGATTCTTTAATAAGTCTTTCTCTCAACTCTTTGGGCATATCCTTAGGTAACGCATCAATATCTAACATTTCGAGTTTAATGTCTTGAATGCCTAAATCGGCTGCTTTTAGCAGTTCAAGTATTTTTTGTTTGTGCAGAGGGTCTTTGGTGCGTGTCATGGTAAATCCCTGATACCCTTCTTCTCTTAAGCCAGAAATGATTTTTAAGTTTCTGAACCATTCTAATACCTGAATTGAAGTGGCATCATTCAGTTGCGCTGCCAATGAAAGCAACAATGCATTATCACGTACCAAGCCCTCTTTTACAGCAAGAGAACCCTTGCTAAAGTTACGTGCGTGAAGATCAAAATTTTGATAATCACGGAAGAATAATTCTACTTCTTTGGTTTTAGGTCTGTAGTAGAGCCATTCCGATACTACAACTTCTTTATTTGCCTCAAAACCGTAGCGATACATTA
>CAYXQZ010000165.1:3004-6806 GCA_964466415.1 uncultured Paludibacter sp. | reverse complement strand
CTTCAGCAATTGAAATCGGGGCTTTCTTAAAATCGTAAATAGTACATGAATAAATAGTAAATCTATTTAATATCTCCTTCAGCAATCAGGTATTCAGCAATTTGAACGGCATTTAGCGCTGCGCCTTTTTTAATTTGATCGCTTACGCACCAGAAAGTGATTCCATTTGGGTTAGCCAAATCTTTGCGGATACGGCCTACGTGAACAGGATCTTTGCCCGAAAGGAACAATGGCATTGGGTATTTCTTTTCGGCTGGATTGTCGATTACATCTACTCCTGGAGCTGCTTCGAATGCGGCACGAACTTCTTTTACACTTAGCGGTTTTTCAGTTTCGGCCCAAACGCTTTCGGAGTGAGCGCGAAGTGCTGGTACACGAACGCACATAGCACTTACTTCGATATCCGAATGCATGATTTTACGTGTTTCGTGGTACATTTTCATTTCCTCTTTGGTGTATCCATTATCGGTAAATACATCAATTTGAGGAATAAGGTTATAAGCCAATTGATATGCAAATTTGCTTACTGTGGCTTGTTCGCCAGCCAATACTTGTTTGTATTGCAATTCAAGTTCGTCCATAGCAGCTGCACCAGCGCCAGAAGCAGCTTGGTAAGTTGATACATGAACACGTTTGATATGCGACAAGTTTTCGATTGCTTTCAGAGCCACAACCATCTGAATGGTTGTACAGTTTGGGTTGGCAATAATGCCACGTGGACGGGCTTTGGCGTCGGCAGCATTTACTTCGGGCACTACCAATGGAATATCCGTATCCATGCGGAAAGCCGATGAGTTATCAATCATTACGCCACCAAATTTGGTAATATCTTCGGCATATTCTTTCGAAATACTAGCTCCAGCAGATGTGAAGATGATATCAAAACCTTTGAAATCGTCACCGTGTTTGAGCTCCTTTACGGTGAGTTTTTCACCTTTGAACTCATATACACTACCCGCACTGCGCGACGACCCAAAAAGGGCCAAGTCCGTCAATGGGAAATTGCGTTCGGCCAACACACGCAAAAATTCCTGGCCTACAGCGCCACTTGCGCCTACAATTGCTACTCTCATTGTTTTTTTAGTTTACCCCTAATCTTTTAGTGATAGGGAATTATTGTTGAAAAATTTATCTTATGTGAGCTTGATTATATAAGAAAAACCACATAAGGCACTTAAGTTCTAATATTAAATTTATCTTATGTGACTTATGTGTTTTAAAATTTTATTGTTTCTGTTTTATTTTGTAACAAAAAAATTCTATATTTGCAGTTACACTGGATAAATATACAAAATCAAAGGCTAAACCTACTGATTTTCAGAATCTGACTACAAAAGTAATTCATTTTTACATATTTAGCAAACTATGCGAAAACTTCATCTGTTTTTTATGCTTTTTCTGTCCTTATTTGTAAACGCTCAAATCACTGAATCGTTCACCGATGGCGAATTTAATTCGAATCCCGAATGGATGGGGATGACTCAAAATTTCAAAGTAAATGCTGCATATAATCTGCAATCAAATGCACTCACTACTTCTCAATCCTATCTTGTAACACCATCCGAATCGTTCGACAATGCCGTTTGGGAATGTTGGGCGAAAATAAATTACAATCCTTCATCGTCCAATTATGCTGTAATGTATATTATTGCAGATAAGCAAGATGTTTTAAATTTGTGCAATGGATATTTTGTAAAAATTGGCGATACGCAGGACGATATTTCACTTTGGCTACAAGAAGGAACCAAAAAAACCAAAATTATTGATGGCACTGATAAACGCACTGATCGTAGCTCGGTGGAGTTAAAAATAAAAGTAACGCGTGATGCTTCAGGTAATTTTAAATTATACAGCAAACTAAGTTCCGAAACCGATTATTACCTGGAGGGTTCCACGCAAAACAATGTGATAAAACAATCAACTTATTTTGGACTTGGTTTTGTAAATAGTTCCACAACTGGCTCAGCCTATTATTTCGACGATATTCAGGTTACAGGTCAAAAAGCGGTTGACAGTGAACCTCCTACTTGGCTCGATTTTACACTTATACAACCCAATAAATTGCAACTTACATTTAATGAGCCTATCGACGCTACAACTGCTACGTTTGTAGTTGATAACCAAATAGGAAGTCCGATTTCGAAAAGCGTTTCGGCTGATAAAACAATAATTACCCTACAATTTGAAAAACATTTTGAACGTTCAACCATGTATAGTTTGCAATTATCAAATATAAAAGATATTGCAGGAAATATAATGCCAACTCAAACCCGAAAGATTGGAATTGTAGAAGCTGCTTTAGCTACTGATTTGGTAATTAATGAAGTTATGTTCGAAAATCCGGTTAACTCCCTTGAATATATCGAAATTTACAATCGGTCCGAAAAGTTACTTGATGTATCGGGCTTGGTTATTACAACCCGTAAAACCGATGGCACGTTAAATACTGGAATTAAAATTCCAACTACTAATTATTTATTACCCAATGATTATTTGGCAGTTACGGCCGATGCCGATTCGGTGCGTACTTATCACAAAAGCCCAATGAGTGCCAACATAATAAGCACCGAATGGACTAGTTTAAATAACGAAAAAGCCACCATCGTACTTTGTAACGGAGCAAAGGATACCATTTACGATGAATTATCATACAATACTTCTTGGCATCATATACTAATTTCGGATGCTAAAGGAGTTGCTTTAGAACGAATTGAACCCAATGGAATGACTCAAGACGCTGCAAATTGGCATTCGGCAGCCTCCGAAGGTAATTTTGGGACACCAGGCTATCAAAACTCGCAGTACCGAACTATTGGAAATGCACCCGACGAAAACACCGTTTGGTGCGACCCGAAAGCGTTTAGTCCGGATAATGATGGCAATAATGATGTGTGTTTTATTCGTTATAAGTCAGAATATGAAGGATTTGTGGCTAATGTGAGTATTTATAATCCTGCAGGAGTATTGGTAAGCAATATAGCTCAAAACGCTTTGCTATCGGCCGATGGATATTTTAGTTGGGATGGAAAAACAATGCGTGGATTGAATGCCGAAACAGGGATTTATGTGCTTTATTTTGAAATGTTTCACCCCAAAACCGGAAAAAAGCAAATTCATAAACTACCATTAGTAGTTTCGGGCCTATAATTTTGAATATTTAACAAGTTATGATGCATTAAATCAGCTATCTTTGCAAACTAAAAATGGAAAAAGTAAGTTACGCCCTTGGTTTAAGTTTGGGCAACAATTTGAAAAGCAGTGGCATCGATAGTCTTGATTACACTAAGTTAGCAAAAGGTATTGCTGATGTTTTAGAACAAAACCAAACTGAAATGTCGGCTCAGGAAGCTCAAGCCATTATAGGTGAGTTTTTTCAGGCTTTGCAGGAAAAAGCAAGTGCTGGAGCTATAAACGAGGGAAAAGCCTTTTTGGCCGAAAACGCAAAACGTAGCGAAGTAATAACACTCGAAAGCGGGTTACAATACGAAATAATGACGGCGGCCAATGGACCAATTCCAACAGCAACCGACAAAGTAAAAGTTCATTATCACGGTTCATTAATCAACGGAACTGTATTTGATAGTTCGGTAAACCGTGGCGAACCTGCTACATTTGGTGTAACGCAAGTTATTAGTGGTTGGGTTGAAGCTTTGCAATTAATGCCTGTAGGATCCAAATGGAAACTATTTATTCCATCGAACTTGGCTTATGGAGCGCAAGGTGCCGGTCAGCAAATTGGGCCACATACAACGCTGGTGTTCGAAGTGGAATTGATAGAAATCATTTAAGAGTTTGAGAGTTT
>CAYXQZ010000165.1:0-2904 GCA_964466415.1 uncultured Paludibacter sp. | reverse complement strand
CAACGCTGGTGTTCGAAGTGGAATTGATAGAAATCATTTAAGAGTTTGAGAGTTTGAGATTTGAAAATACGAATGTAAATTGATATAAATATAATACTGCCCCAAGCCCCTAAAGGGGATGTAAATTAGAACCGAATGGTCTTTCTTTAAGCCCCTTTAGGGGTTTGGGGCAGAAAAATATAATACAAAAAACAATACTCAAAATAATAATTTAAATAACAACAATTAATTCAAAATCAATAACATGACGCCAGTGCGCTTTTGCATTATAGCGTAAAACAAAAAAATCCATGAAAAAAACTGTATTAATTTTAGCCGCAGCGGTATTTGTATTTGCCTCTGTAAATGCTAAAGAAAAGAAAAGTAAAAAAGACAAAAATGCTCCAGCACCTGTTTGTTGCATGAAAGTATTTACAAACGACGTTGACTCAATGAGTTATGCATTGGGTATGAATGTAGGTGCTGATTTTTCGAAAAACCTAAAGGCTATTCCTGGTGGTAAATCGAACATCGACTTATTAATTAAAGGTTTTGCTACTGCCATGAAAGGCGATTCAACCCTTATGACACCAGAAGTAGCTACAGAATACTTCAGAAACTACATGACCAATGCTCAAAAGGCTGAAACAGAGGCTAAAAAATCAGAAGGCGAAAAGTTTTTGGCAACGAATAGTACAGCTCCAGGTGTAATTGTGACACCTTCGGGATTGCAGTATAAAGTGATTACTCCAGCCGAAGGTCCAAAACCAACAGCTAAAGATACTGTAAAAGTGCACTACACAGGCACTCTGCTCGATGGTAAAGTATTTGATAGCTCTGTAGAACGTGGCGAACCTATTGAATTTCCATTAGGACAAGTTATTCCAGGTTGGACAGAAGGCGTTCAATTGATGTCGATAGGTTCAAAATACAAATTTTTTGTTCCTTATAACTTAGGTTACGGCGAACAAGGAACTCAAGGTGGTCCGATACCAGGGTTCGCAACACTTACTTTCGAAGTGGAATTGCTTGGAATTAAAACATTTAAAGAACCAGCACCCGAAGTAGAAGCTGCGCCTGCTGCTGCACCAGCTGCCAAAAAAGCAGTTAAACCAGCTGCTAAACCAGTTGCAAAAAAGAAATAAACAATTTAAAATCAAATAATTAGAAACAAATGAAAAAACAAAGTATTTTTACAATCGTAGCATTGATTACGATGGTTGTAATGACTTCGTGCGGCAACTACAAAGCCAAAGAGGTAAAATTAAGTTCAATGAACGACAGCTTAAATTATACACTTGGCTTGTATAATGGAAAAGGCATTAAAGATTATTATTTGCAAAAAGACTCATCGGATAAAGCTGTGGCTGCCATGATGAAAGCGCTTGACAAAGCCTTTAAAGCCGAAACTAATAATGACGAAATGTACAAATTAGGTTTGCAAATTGGTAACTCGTTCAAAATGAACAAAAAACAAGGTTTAATGGGTGACTCAACACTTAAATTTAACAGTGAACTAGTAATGCAAGGTTTGGTAAATGCGCTTAATAAATTCGACGAAGGCATGAAACCAGCTGATGCTGACCGCTTTTTGCAAGAATACATGATGAAAAAGCAAGCTGCTATGATGCCACAACAAGCACCACAAGCACCACAAGCTGCTCCAGCTGCACCTGAAGAATCGGTTCCAGCTAACTAATAACAAGTATAACACAAAATAAAAATTTGAATAAAATGAAAAATATAAAATTTATTATAGCTGTATTGCTTGTAGTTGGTTTTACTGCCTGTAACAGCAACAAAGCAAAATTACCAACGCTTAAAACTGAAATTGATAGTTTAAATTATGCTTTTGGTTTAGCCAACGGTAATGGTATTAAAAACTATTATCTAGCCAAAGATTCAGCTAATGCCGATTCGTTGAAAATTAAAATCACAAACCTTTTGAAAGGTATTAAAGAAGGAATGAAAGGCGAAGATAGCAAGTATACCGAACTTGAAGGTATTGGCACAAATATCGGAGCTGCTCTTAAAGAACAAGCCGTAAAAGGATTAATGGGTGATTCAACGCTTAAAGTTGATATCGACTTAATTAAACAAGGTCTTGTAAACGGACTTAAAGGTTCAAAACTTACAATGACACCTGAAGAAGCTCAAATGTATGTAAATAGCACTATGCAGCGCCTACAACAAGCTAAAATGGCTAGTCAGTATGGACCAAACAAAAAAGCAGGCGAAGAGTTCTTAGCAGCTAACAAAGCCAAAGCAGGCGTTACAACTACTGCAAGCGGTTTACAATACGAAGTAATTAAAAAAGGAACAGGTGCAATGCCAAGCGACACATCGAAAGTGAAAGTTCATTATCATGGTACTTTGATTGATGGAACAGTTTTCGATAGCTCTGTTGACCGTGGCGAGCCTGCTACATTTGGTGTAAATCAAGTTATTAAAGGTTGGACTGAAGCATTGCAGTTAATGCCAGTAGGTTCGAAATACAAATTGTATATTCCTCAAGAATTAGCTTACGGACAAGCCGAACAAGGAAATATCAAACCTTACTCAGCATTGATTTTCGAAGTAGAATTAATCGCCATCGAAAAATAGACTTTCAAGACCGAAAGGATTTATTCTATACATTTTAAAAAGAGCGTTTCACATGGTGAATCGCTCTTTTTTTTGCTATTTGGTGCTGCAATGATTATAAAAAAAATCATTCAGACTTGCATAATGCTAGAGATGTTAATTTTAAGACACATTAATAAATGAGGAGAGTAATAAAATCTATTGCACAATAATTATATTACATTTATCTTTGCCGCTGATTTTAAGAAAACAAAAACTGAATATGCGATTCGGGTTTTTGTGATAAGTTTTTTTACACCACATTTTAAACGTACTTTATCTCCTTAACGTGAAAACAAAGCT
>CAYXQZ010000164.1:0-6895 GCA_964466415.1 uncultured Paludibacter sp. | reverse complement strand
TAGAACTGTATAAACTACATTTTTAAACCTAGAATAGCATTTAACAAATCTATTCTAGGTTTTTTATTTATTAGGATAAAAAAAATACAACAAAATTGTAAACATATCAAAATATATTGTATCTTTGCTTTTAGAAACTCATGTTAACGATTAATATTCTTCTAAAAATTAATGCCTAAAAATCACATTTAAATCAACTATAGCCCATACAAACCACCAAAAAGGCATAAAAAAAACACTTTATAAAATAACTGAATTGATTAATAAAGCTAAATAATTAACATTAAATTCTGATTTAAAATTTATGGAACTATTAGATGTATCATTAGTAAACTGGTCGAGAGCGCAATTTACGCTTACAGCCATGTATCACTGGATTTTCGTGCCGCTTACGTTGGGGCTTGGTATTATTCAGGCAATTATGGAAACCATTTATTATCGTACTGGCGACGAAAAATGGAAGCATGTTACCAAATTTTGGATGACTCTTTTTGGAGTGAATTTTGCCATTGGTGTGGCCACTGGTATAATTCTCGAATTTCAATTTGGCACAAACTGGTCGAACTACAGTTGGTTTGTAGGCGACATTTTTGGTGCTCCGCTAGCTATCGAAGGTATTTTGGCCTTTTTTATGGAAGCTACTTTTATTTCCATTATGTTTTTTGGTTGGAATAAAGTAAGCAAAAAATTCCACCTTGTTTCAACATGGTTAACAATTTTGGGAGCTACCCTTTCGGCATTCTGGATTTTGGTTGCCAACGCTTGGATGCAACACCCTGTAGGCATGCAATTTAACCCAGACACTGTACGTAACGAAATGGTAAGTTTTTGGGAAATACTTTCACCATTTGCTTTGAATAAATTCCTCCATACTGTATGGTCGAGTTGGATAGTAGCTTCATTGTTTGTATTGGGTGTAAGTTCATGGTTTTTAATTAAAAAACGCGATATTGACTTTGCTAAAAAAAGCATTAAAGTTGCAGCAATATTTGGTCTTACTGCTTCAATTCTTACTGCATTATCGGGCGATGGATCGGCATACAATGTGGCACAACACCAACCTATGAAACTAGCAGCAATGGAAGGTTTGTACGATGGTCAAAAAGGAGCTGAATTAGTAGCATTTGGCGTTTTAAGTAGCGACAAAAAGGCTTACAACGACAGTGTAGATCCTTTTGCGTTTAAAATTGCATTCCCAAAAGCACTTTCGTTGCTTGCATACAGAGATATTGATGCATTTGTACCAGGCGTAAACGACATAATTAAAGGTGGATACGAATCAAAAACAGGTGACAAATTGTCGTTTACCGAAAAACAAGCTCGTGGCAAAGTAGCTTTACAAGCATTAAATGATTATAAAAAAGCATTAGCCGAAAAAGACACAGTAAGTGCTGCAAGCCACAAATCCACATTAATGGCTAACTACAATTATTTTGGATATGGATATTTAGAAACTCCCGAAGAAACTATTCCAAATGTTCCTTCAATATTTTATTCGTTCCACTTAATGGTTATTTTGGGCATGTTTTTCATAGCTCTGTTCAGTGTATTCACATTTATGAGTTTTAAGAAAAATATTATTTTAGAAAAACAAAACTTGTTTTTGTGGATTGCTTTACTCAGCATTCCTTTAGGCTATGTAGCATCACAACTCGGCTGGATTGTAGCTGAATTGGGTCGTCAACCATGGACTATTCAAGATGTATTACCTTTGAAAGCTTCTGTTTCAGGCCTTTCGGTAATGTCGGTTCAAATTACATTATTCCTTTTCTTGACATTATTTACAGCATTGTTAGTAGCCGAAGTACGAATTTTGGTTAAACAAATTGGAAAAGGACCACATCAAGATTAGAAGTTTTAAATTAGAAATAAGAAGTTAGAAAATAAGAAATTTTAGAAACGCTTAATTTTCAAATAAAAACAATTCAAAAAATAAAATATTATGTTCACATATTCATTTCTTCAACATTATTGGTGGTTTATTATTTCACTTTTAGGTGGAATTCTGACCTTTTTGTTATTTGTACAAGGCGGACAATCAATGCTATTTTCGTTAACAAAAAACGAAGACGAACGCCGAATTTTAATCAATGTACTTGGCCGTAAGTGGGAATATACATTCACAACTTTAGTTACATTTGGTGGTGCATTTTTTGCTTCGTTCCCATTGTTTTATTCTACCAGTTTTGGCGGAGCATATTGGGTTTGGATGGCTATATTGTTCTGCTTTATTATCCAAGCAGTATCATACGAATTTCATTCAAAACCAGGCAATACCTACGGCCAAACCACTTATCGCGTATTTCTATTTATTAACGGGTTATTAGGTACAATATTAATAGGTGCTGCTGTAGCTACATTTTTCACTGGATCTGACTTCATTGTAAATAAAGGCAACTTAACCAATCAATTAGCACCTGTAATTAGTCAATGGGGTAACGAGTGGCATGGTTTAGAAGCATTATTAAATGTTCGCAATTGGTTACTTGGATTAGCTGTTTTATTTTTGTCGCGCACTTCGGCTGCATTGTATTTTGTAAACCGAATAAGCAACGAAAACCTTGAAAAACAATCGCGTAAAGCCGTTTTAGTTAATGCCTTGCCATTCCTTGTTTTTTTCCTTTCGTTTGTAATATGGACTTTATTGGCCGAAGGTTTTGCCGTAAATCCTGAAACTGGCGTTGTATTTATGGAAAAATACAAATATTTTTTCAATCTAATTGAAATGCCTGCTGTACTTGTTTTATTCCTGTTAGGAGTAGTTGCTGTACTTTGGGGTATTGGTGGCACTGTTTTCAATAAAAACTTTAAAAAAGGAATTTGGTTTACAGGTGTTGGTACTATAGTTACAGTTTGTAGTTTGCTTTTACTGGCTGGTTACAACAACACATCGTATTATCCAGCAACACCCGATTTGCAAAGCTCACTTACCATTTTCAATTCATCATCGAGCGAGTTTACACTCACAGCTATGACTATTGTTTCGGTTTTAATTCCATTTGTGTTGGCATATATATTCCATGCTTGGCGTTCGATGGAAAAAAATCGCACCGATATTGCTGACATCAACAGCGATGATCATGCTTATTAATTGATTCCATTTTTTTTAAAAAATGGCATTTAAACCGACTTTTGGATTTTTCCTAAAGTCGGTTTTTGCATTAAATATCTTTATTACAACATCTTAAACGAGTTTGAAATTTAATTGTGGAAAAATTTCCTTAATTATTGCTTGTTTCGAAACATTTTACTAAATTTGCAGGACTTTTCAACAGATATACATACCAACACTAATTCGCAATATATGAATTAGTTAACTTTTTTTTGAAATCATAATTATAAACTAAAATAAAAATCTATGTGGTTAATTGATTCATCAATCGGGCGTAAGCTCATTATGAGTATTACAGGGGTTTTCCTTGTATTATTTCTGATTTTTCACGGCACAATGAATTTCGTTGTGTTATTTTCAGCCGATGCTTACAATATGATTTGTGAGTTTTTGGGAGCTAACTGGTATGCGCTGGTAGCAACAAAAATTTTGGCATTGGGATTTGTAGTGCATATTGTATATGCTATCTACCTTACTTATCAAAACCGCAAGGCGCGTGGTAATGTTAGCTATGCCGTTACTAAATCGCAAAAGGGCGTAAGTAAAGCATCGCAAAACATGTTGGTATTGGGTACAATTGTACTTGGGTTTACAGCTTTGCACTTGTACCAGTTCTGGGCAAAAATGCAGTTGGTCGAAATCAACCATAAATTGGGTTGCCATGTAGAAGAAGAAGCTATGAAACTTGCTGTGGATGGCGCTTATTGGATTAAGTACTACTTCAGCCAGCCAGTGTATTCTATTATTTACATTGTATGGCTAGTGGCATTGTGGTCGCATTTAACACATGGTGTTTGGAGTGCATTACAAACTGTAGGTGCGAGCAACAATGTGTGGCTTCCACGTATAAAAGTAATTGCAAATATTGTTTCGACAATTATTATTTTGATGTTTATATCCATTCCAGTTTATTTCTTGTTAGGTTTTAGTATTTAATTACTCCTAACTTGTAACTCGTAACTCGTAACTCAATAAAGATTATGGCAAAAAAACAAGATACTACTACGGTAGACGCACCTCAAATTGATGCTAAAATTCCTGCGGGACCATTAGCAGAAAAATGGAGCAATTATAAAGCACATCAAAAATTAGTAAATCCAGCAAACAAACGTCGTTTGGACATAATTGTGGTTGGAACTGGTTTGGCAGGAGCTTCGGCAGCTGCTTCGTTGGCTGAACTCGGATTTAACGTATTGAACTTCTGCATACAAGATTCTCCACGTAGAGCGCACTCCATTGCAGCTCAAGGAGGTATAAATGCAGCTAAAAATTATCAGAACGACGGTGACTCTGTTTACCGTTTATTTTACGACACACTAAAAGGTGGCGATTATCGTGCACGTGAAGCCAACGTACATCGTTTGGCCGAAGTTTCGAACAGCATTATCGACCAGTGTGTAGCTCAGGGAGTTCCATTTGCTCGCGAATATGGTGGCTTGCTTGATAACCGCTCGTTTGGTGGTGCACAAGTTTCGCGTACTTTTTACGCAAAAGGACAAACCGGACAACAACTTTTATTAGGTGCTTATTCAGCACTTAGTCGCCAAGTTGGAAAAGGAGCAGTAAAACTTTACTCTCGCTACGAAATGCTCGATGTAGTAGTTGTTGATGGTCGTGCTCGTGGTATTATTGCACGCAACTTAGTAACTGGCAAAGTGGAGCGTTTCTCGGCTCACGCCGTAGTAGTAGGTTCAGGTGGATACGGAAATGCATTTTTCTTATCAACCAATGCAATGACGTCGAACGCATCAGCAGCTATTCAGATGTATAAAAAAGGAGCTTATTTTGCAAATCCTGCTTATGCACAAATTCACCCTACATGTATTCCTGTTCATGGCGAGTATCAATCAAAATTAACGCTTATGTCGGAATCGTTGCGTAACGATGGACGTATTTGGGTACCAAAGAAAAAAGAAGACGCTGAAGCTATCCGTGCTGGAAAGAAAAAAGCAACTGACTTGAGCGAAGACGAACGCGATTATTATTTAGAGCGTCGTTATCCTGCATTTGGTAACCTAGTACCTCGCGACGTAGCTTCGCGTGCGGCTAAAGAACGTTGCGATGCTGGCTTTGGAGTTGGAAATACTGGTTTGGCCGTATATCTTGATTTCTCATCGTCAATTCAACGCTTGGGCGAAGATACAATTCGTGCTCGCTACGGAAACTTATTCCAAATGTACGACAAAATTGTTGACGAAAATCCATATAAAACTCCTATGATGATTTACCCAGCTATTCACTACACAATGGGTGGCGTTTGGGTTGATTACGAACTACAAACGTCGGTAAAAGGATTGTTCTGTATTGGTGAAGCGAACTTCTCAGACCACGGCGCTAACCGCTTAGGTGCTTCGGCGTTGATGCAAGGATTGGCCGATGGTTATTTTGTATTGCCATATACCATTCAAAACTATTTGGCTGATCAAATTCAGGCACCGCGTTTAAGCACCGACTTGCCTGAGTTTAATGAAGCTGAAAAAGCAATGCATACAAAAATCGAAAAAATCATGAAAATTCAGGGCGATCGTACAGTGGATTCAATTCACCGCGAACTTGGATTAGTAATGTGGGATTTTGTAGGTATGGGACGTACCAAAGAAGGTTTGGAACATGCATTGGAGCGTATCAAAGAAATTCGCAAAACATTCTGGACTAAAGTTTACGTTCCTGGATTAAGCGCTGATTTGAACGTAGAACTTGAAAAAGCATTGCGTGTAGCTGACTTTATCGAAATTGGTGACTTAATGGCACGCGATGCGTTGATGCGCGAAGAATCGTGTGGTGGACACTTCCGCGAAGAATACCAGACTCCAGATGGCGAAGCCCTTCGTAACGACGAAGAATACTCTTTTGCTTCGTGCTGGAAATTCAACGGCGATGGTGAAGAACCAACATTGCTTAAAGAACCGCTTGTATATGAATTTGTGAAACGTCAACAACGTAATTATAAGGCATAACCCCATGGAAAAAAGTATAAATATAACACTAAAAGTTTGGCGTCAGGCCAGTCCAAAAGTTAAAGGAGAATTTATTTCCTATAAAATGGACAATGTATCGACCGATAGTTCGTTTCTCGAAATGTTGGACGTTTTGAATGAGCGTTTGGTAAAAGAACGCAAAGAACCAATTGCATTTGATCACGATTGCCGCGAAGGTATTTGCGGAATGTGTAGTTTGTATATCAACGGTCATCCTCACGGAAAAGACGGTGAAACAACTACTTGTCAGCTTCACATGCGTAGGTTCAACAATGGCGAAACAATCACAGTAGAACCTTGGCGTTCGGCAGCATTTCCGGTAATTAAGGATTTGATGGTCGACCGTGGTGCTTACGATAAAATTATTCAAGCTGGCGGATACGTATCGGTTAATACAGGTGGTGTTCCGGATGGTAATGCCATTCCAATCTCTAAAATCGATGCCGATGAAGCTATGGATGCAGCGTCGTGTATTGGTTGTGGTGCTTGTGCTGCTGCTTGTAAAAACGGTTCGGCTATGTTATTTGTAGCTGCCAAAGTAAGTCAATTGGCCTTATTGCCACAAGGACGTATCGAAGGTGCTGCTCGTGCAAAAGCTATGGTTGCTAAAATGGATCAATTAGGATTTGGCAACTGTACTAATACAGGTGCTTGCGAAGCCGAATGTCCGAAAGCAATTTCAATTTCGCATATTGCCCGCTTAAACCGCGAGTTTTTAAGTGCTAAATTCAGCGACTAATAATTAGTAGACTTACAATCTGATAATATAAAGGCTGCCATTGTAAAAATCAATGGTAGCCTTTTT
>CAYXQZ010000163.1:0-6914 GCA_964466415.1 uncultured Paludibacter sp. | reverse complement strand
TATAAACTATATATTTTTTTTTACATGTAGTGTATTACATAAAAATACTGTCGCACATAAACTTTTTTACTGTAGTTGAAATTATTACTTTTCGTCACTTTCCCATTTGGGCATAATCGAAATTATTGTAACAGAACAAATTACAATAATTGTATTTGGCATTTGACCCAAACTTGAAGCACTATACGATGTTACCATTAATCCAGCCATACCAGAAGTAAAAGCTATTGCTTTGTTAATATTTTCGGGTTTTTTAAGTCTGAAAAATATCAGGAATATTGATTTTACAAAAAAATAGCATAACATGAATAAATAAAACAGCAATCCTACAATTCCTTGTTCGGCCCAAATTTGTATATACCAGCCATCGGTGGCAGTTTCGGCCAAAAAAGTACCCGGACTAAACCGCAAACCCCAGTTACCTGAGGATCCAATTCCTCCACCAAAAGGTCGGGTTTGAAGGTATTCAGCAAATAGTTTTCGGTTTTCTTGCCGTACATTGAGCGAAGCATTATCTTCGGCAAAGGCACTTCGCATACGCCTTATGTCGTAATTGCCTTGACCAATCAACGTATATTTTAAAATAAAAAACACTATAAAAACGATTGATCCAACAAGAATCATTACTTTGAATCGTTTTGACAATATGGTGTAAAGTGCAAATCCCATCAATGGTGCGGCAATAGCGCTCCGAGTACCCGAAATAAGCATTGCATATAGCGAAGCAATGGCTACAAAATAATAAAAATACTTACGTCGTTTTAGTTCTTCGTGTATACCTAATACCATATAAACTACTCCAAAATAGCCCATTGATCCACCAAAAGTACCAGCGTCGGAATAAAACGAAAATACACGTAGCTGCCCAAAAAGTATATGTGTACTTCTGTTTCCAGGTTGGTTAAGCCAAATTTGCTCCCAACGGTCAACTCCCACATACTTTTGCATAAGTCCTTTTGCTACAGCTAATAAGGTAAACCATGCACAAAGGGTTATAAGCAGTTGCAAATCGCGTGGTTTGTTGAAAATTAAATATACCAGTGGTACTGCAAGCACCAAATACAATGCTTGACCTCGCATGGCATAAAACCAAGCTTCGCGACTAACAGCCTCCGGATTAATGAGTTGAAACAAAGTCATTCCAAACCATATTAAAGTGAAGTAGGTATAGTCTTTACCTGCATTTCGCCATTCAACTTTATGATTAAACTGACTGAAAATAACAGCGAGTAAAGTCATAAATAATAGAGCATCAACAGTTAAACCTACAGGTGCTGGTATATATCGGCTTAAACCTATAGCAAAATAGTTGGCAAAAAGCATGGATATAAATCCCAAACGTGGATTTGCAAAAAATTTATAAAGATATAATATTGGAAATGGTAAAACAAGGAGAGCAATGCCAGCCACTAAGTTATCTTTTGAAAAAAAATAGATTGCTCCACCAATTAATGCGATAAAAAACATGCTGACCGATACAACAAGGGCAGCATATTTAATATTGAAGTTATCGTATGATGGATTAATACTCATTTGTAAAAACAATTATTTAAACACTTCCTAGTATTTGTTAATGAATAATACGACGTAAAAGCTTCTTAATAAAAACTCTAAAAAATGAGCGTTTCTTCGGAATTTCACCATACATTTCCTCTAGATTATCGGGTATGGCTCTTGTTAATACTGCAAACACATTCGTATTTATTAATTTATTTAGCTTTTCGAGCATATAATTATCAGCATCGATCCATGAACTATTGGCATCAAATACATAAAAATTGGCTTGAGCAGTATTAACTATAACTGAATTTTCGATTCCATTACTTATGGCAGGAATAACTACAACAACATAATCGGTAGTTATTTTTTCGTCAACAAATAGCTCCGCATAAGAGTCAAATTTCAATAGTTTAGAGCTTAAATTAAGTTTTTTCGTTTTGTCACTCTCGCTTACATTTTCTGCTTGTTGATCTTCTGATTTTTCGAATGTTACAATTGTTACTGATAAATTGCGAATTGTCAATTCGTTAGCAATTTGGTCGGCAACATAAGATTTCCCAGTATTATCCCAACTGCTAACTACTTGTATTGTAATTGGTTTTACATTATCTTTAGATAAAAGTTTAATTTTTTCGAAAATCAGTAATGAAGCTTTTTGTGTAATAAATTCTGAAAATTTATATTTTTTATTATTTGCAATACTGAATGCTGCTGTGGTTTCGAATCCTGTAAGTTTTGATAGCAATGACGGTGTTTTTATTCTCGAATCCATTAACTCGATGATGAAAACTGCCAACAAATAGAATATTAAGGAGAATAATGCGGCTGCAATAACATACAATTTCTTTTTGGAAGGAATGGCATTTATTGGAAATTGAGTGTCGTCGAACACTTTCATGTTGGAACGCATATCAATATTTTGCTGATTTTGTTGCGCCATTCCCAAATCTCGTAAAATACTCAAATATTCACGTTCAAATACATCAATTTCGCGCTCAATACGTTTAATAGTAGCTCCCAGTGGTGCATAGCGCTTAAATTGTTTCATGAAATCAACTTGGCGAATTTTCATCGATTTGAAAAGAGCAGCATAGTTTTCGTTGTTTTTCACAGCATCAAGCCATTCCGAGAGCATTTTTTGCGATTCAATCCCTTGACTCTTGTTTTCGAAAATGTTTAACGAATCAATTTTATTTTCTAGTTTTGTTTCTATAGCTGAACGTTTAATTCTGAGCTCAGTGAGTTTAGCTTTGTTGGTTGTGTTTTCGCCAATTTCTATAGCAGTAATTGCATTATTGGACTCAACCAATTGCTGACGAATGCGTAATACTTCGGAATTTCGAAGGTTTATATTAAATCTTTTTTCTACTTCAATTTCTAATTTAGATAGAACAGCTTGCGAAGCTTCGTACTCCATTTTGACTTCTTGAAGCCGTACTTCAATTTTTTCTTGTTGCGTAGTAACTTGCTCTGTTTGTTCGTAATAATTGATAATGTCATTGTCAATATTAAAATCAAGCAATTCTTGTTCTGATGCATTTAATTTGTCAGCTGCTTCCTTCAATTTTCGTTCGAAATAGGCAATTGCTGAATTAGATTGACTTATTTTAAGTTCACTATATCGTTCTACAAAAATTTCGGTAGCAAATTTTACGGTATTAAAGCATATTCCCGCATCTTCAGATTCATAACTAATTTTTATTAAGTCACTGTTAGTAAGTCGTTCGCCTTTTAAGTTTGATATGGCTTGAATGCTATAATACTTATGTCCATAATTCATGGTACGATAAATATAATTTTTTTCGTCCTGTTTAATATATTTTTTTAGATTGGAATAGGTTTTTTCAAAATTGCCTTTTACAACTAATTTTTTTACTTCAGCAGGTACATTTTTTTTTAAATCATTAAATGCCGCTTCTGAAATGATTTCTTTAACAGGCTTTGGTTGGATCAAATGTTGTGTTAGTAAATGCAACGAAATATCCTCAAACAATGAGTTCGATTTAAGAATAGTCATCAGATTATTATACTCGTTTTGAGTAGCTACATTATCGACTTTAATTATATCAACTGCCAAGCCGCTATTGGATGTTACCCCCGAATAAATGGTTGAGAAGGTGGCATATTTTACAGGTAAATCTTTAGTAAGAAAAAACACAATTCCACCTACAACTATTGGAATTATTAGTACGTATAAAAATTTATCTGAAATTATTTTTAAAAATCGAATAATGTTCATTGCTTATTTTTTTTGAAGATTAGTACCTGTCAAAATTTTCAGAATGTAAAATTGAGTATAATACTCATTCTTAGTTTTCATAAAAGCCTCAATTGCTTTAGTATATGAAGTAGAAATACTAGCAAATTCGGTCATGCCGAGCATACCATTTTGTATGTCATTTTTAGCTTTTAAATAATCAATTTGTGTCGTTTGTAAATTATTTTGCTGTGCATCGAGCAAGTCAGCAAAATTTTTTAATTTAAAATACTCAATCACAACTATTTTCGAAATTTCGTTTTTTAAATCTTCTTTTTTTAGTTCTGTTTCCTTAATGCTGTTCTTGAGTATTTTCTGTTCGCTTTTATTGCTAACAAAGTAGGAGAGAGGTAGTTTTATACTTAATCCAGCAAAGTAATTAAGTTGTGTTTTAGCTTGTTGAATTGCTACGTCTGGATTTGTGTTACCTGTACTTTCGGTAAGTGTAAGTTGGTTAAATAACCCATAACGTGTATTAGCATCTATTTGTAAATAATCCAACCACGATTTCTTTTTAATTTTAATTTCTTCGAGTAATGATTCAATTTGTTGATCATTCACTTTCATTAAAGGTGAGTTTTTTAATGCTGACTGTATGCATTCGTCCAATTCAGGAATTAGAAGTTTGTCGAAAGTCAACACATTGTTCAAACTGTCAGTTTTTGCTGTTGTTTGAGCAAAAACCGACAGGTTAAATACAAATAATACTATAATTAATTTTAAACGATTCATCTTTAAACGTTTTCGTGTTGCAACATTGCAGGTATTGTTTTAAAAAGTATTTTCATATCGTACCAAAACGAGAAATTTTCGGCATATTCAATATCCAATTGTTTGCGTTCGTCGGCCGACATGGCGTTTGAACCTCCTCGTTTGGTTACTTGCCACAATCCAGTTATTCCAGCTGGCGCTAAAAATCGCTTCGACCATTGGTCTGTTGTAAGTACCTCAGCCTCATATAGTGGTAATGGTCTATTTCCAACAATGGACATATCTCCTTTCAATACATTTATAAACTGTGGCAACTCATCAATACTTGTATTACGCAAAATACGTCCTACTTTGGTAATGCGAGGGTCGTTTGCCATTTTAAAAAATGCATTTTCACGTTTTTCCGCTTTGCGCATTTTTACACTTTCTTCGGATATAAATCCATCGTCGTGTATCAAAACAGGTCCATCGTGATTCAACGGCTCGTAATTACTAGCTTTTTCAATTACAATTTCGCCTGAATTATCAGTTTTTCCATATTGATTTTTTTTCATCAGTTCATCCACACGTTTATCAGCATCGGTAAACATACTTCTGAATTTAAGAAAACCAAAAACCTGATAGCCTGTACCAATGCGTGGAGCAGCATAATAGAACTTTCCTTTCGACTCCAAACGTATCGCAATAATAATAATCAGGAATATTGGCAGTAAAAATAGTAAAACTGTTCCAGCAAACAAAATATCGAACGTACGTTTCCACAATGGAAGCTTAAATTTATCTATATTTTCTTTGTTATTGTTCACCAATGCGCCAAAATGTGTTTTGATAAATTCAAATCTCTTTCGCATTGCCTCAGGTTTTGCATCATAATCAAAAACATCGTGTGCTCCACATTTAAGCAATTCACCAGCCGACATTTTTTTTCGAATGGCAAAAAATACAATTTTATACTTCGAAAGACTTTTAACTAAATTTGATAGTATAATCGGGTTGTTATCTTTCAAACTCTCTTCATAAATTATCAAATCAATATTTTCGTGAAAACGAATAATATCATACGGTTTTTCGATAATTGAAACGTTAAAATCAGCTGTTGCAGCCGATAATCTGTCAACCAATTCGGAAGGTTGACCCAGATAGGCAATATTGTACTTCATAAATATCAAATTGATGGTTTGAAATATAAAAAATTAACTCACAAAATTCATGGTGTTTAATACCAAACTATTTCAATAGCTTTTCGATTCGTGCCAACAATTCAGCAGGGTTGTAAGGTTTTTCCAAATAGTCGTCGGCACCCATTTTAATAAGTTTAATTTTTTCGTCGCTTTTATCAATGCTCGAAAGTATGATAATTGGAATATCCTTAAATGCTCCCGAATTTTTAAGTTGTTCTACAAGGTCTTTGCCTCCTAAAACAGGCATCATTAAATCGCTTACAATTAAATCGGGGATGTTACCACTCTGAAGCAGTGATAGTGCTTCTACACCATTTTCGGCACTTTCAACAATGTAATTTGATGACAAAATTGTTTTTGTTAATCTGCGGAATTCTGTTTTGTCGTCGACAATTAAAATTTTCTTTTTCATGATCGTTTTTGTTTTTAAAAGTTTATATTCAAAAATATGTTTTGTTTTATAAATGCGTTTAATCAGACGCTCATATTTGATTATGAACGCCTGATTATAAGGGTTGTATGATTTGTTGACTAAGTCATTTTGCTATTTTTTTACAAACAATTTACTTACATCGCGATATCCTTTTATATCCTGATACCAATCCATATAGTTGTATCCACGACTATTTGCCCAATTGTTAAACATTAAATAAGCCTTTGTAATATCTTGTTTTTCGGCTGGATATGCAAATTGTATTGGTAGATTAATAGCCCAAGGTAAGTATTTGTCGGACATATAATATTTCTGCGATTTTAAATCGGTATTGTCGTCGCCAGTTCCAAAAAGTGAAGCATCTACTAAATCAGTTGGTGCGCTTCCAGGTAAATGAACCTCTTTGCTTCGTTCGCCACCAACTATAATAAATGGATTGTATGGGGCTGTGCCAAAACTGCTTATACTTACTGGATTGTTCAATTCAATTTTTAAATTTATAGTTTTAGGAGTAGTGTATGCACCACCAACTACTGTATTTACAATTGAACCAGTATATCCTAACACGTTAAATGGGTCATCAAATACAGGAATTACTGCTTTGGCTTGCTTCATTTCGGTGCCATTGGTATTAAGTTCAAAAATATTTTTGCTAAGTTGCTGTCCTGTAACTGATTTGATGTTATCAGCTGCTGTGTTGAATGCAATTGCAAAAGGATTGCGAAGCGAAGCACCAATAGCTTTTACTGTTAATGCAGCATTAATTTCTACAATTAAATTTTGTGCATTGGTAATCTGATTATAATTGTAATCAATTACTAAATCGTTGAAA
>CAYXQZ010000162.1:5707-6920 GCA_964466415.1 uncultured Paludibacter sp. | reverse complement strand
TTGTTGTTTTTCATCAAAAACAAGTTTACCTAAACCATGTACCCATCTTATTTCGTTATTTGAAATCCGTTTGATTCGATATTCTTTGTCGAATGGCATTTTTTTTTCTAACACATCAACTCCAAAATGGTTTTTCATCATTTCGCGGTCATCTTCAAAAATAATATCAACCCAACCTGAAACAGTTCGAACAAAGGAAGAATCAATACCAAATATTTTATCTAAAACTTCTGATGATGTCCAAATACCACTATGAATATCTAATTTATATGAACCAATGCCTGCAGCCCGTTGCGATTCTTTAAAAAAATGTTCACTTTCAATTAGAGCTTGTTCAGCATGCTTCAGTTTCAGCTCATTTTCAACTTCTTTCACTACACGGCCAATAACAGTAGGCAATAAATCGAGTAAATTGGTGTCTTTAATAATATAATCGCGCGCACCAAGTTTCATCATTTCTACGGCTATGCGTTCATCACCTTGCCCAGTAGCTATAATAAAAGGAGGTAACTCAAGTCCTTTTTCTTGCATCTCAACTATAAAATCTTTGGCTGTCATGTCGTTCAGACTATAATCAACAACCATTAAGATTGGCGAATTGGTTGATAACCAATTATTAGCCTGTAATGCCGACAAAGTGGAATGTGTTTTATACCCACATTCGTTCATTTTTTCGCATATCAATTCGTTTAATCCCAAATCATCCTCGATGATAAGAATTGTGTTTTGCAAGCTTTCCATCTTCCTTTTTTTATTTTTAATTAATTACTCTTACAATTTGAATAAACAGACCCATACGGTTCAATATTTCGGCAAATTTATCGAAATGTACGGGCTTGGTAATGTACATATTACAACCGAATTTGTAACAAGCCTCCACTTCGCGCGGATCGTCGGTGGTGGTAAGCATAATTACGGGAATTTCTTTTAAATCGTTATCGGCTTTCACTTTTTGCAATAACTCCACACCATCCATTATGGGCATATTAATGTCCAACAGTAACAAATAGGCTTTTTCGGTATCTCGAATTTCTTTTTCGGCTGTGCCGTTCAGAAAATCCCAGGTTTCCACACCGTTTTTAAAACGAATAATAGTGTTACAGACACCCGATTCAAGTAAACCTGCTTTTATAAGTTCGGCATGACCATCGTCATCCTCAGCAACTAAAATGATTAATTCTTTGTAGTTTTTCATGGTAATTTTTTTTATTTA
>CAYXQZ010000162.1:4006-5607 GCA_964466415.1 uncultured Paludibacter sp. | reverse complement strand
TCAAATTTATTTTTGTGCAATTCTACATAAAAGGTACTTCCTTCACCTTCAACCGATTCTGCCCAAATTTTCCCTTTGTGTTTATCTACAATACGTTTGGCAAGGCTGAGTCCAAGTCCTTCGCCCGCTTCGGGAGCAGAGGCATCCACCCGATAAAACACATCCCAAATTTTTTGGAGGTGCCTGTTGTTAATGCCAATACCATTATCTTTAATGCTGTAAATCACTTTGTTGTATTTGGTTTGCGACGAAATTTCGAGCGTTAATATACGGTTTTTATCGCTGTATTTTAGAGCATTGCCAATTATATTCGAAAACAATTGATTTAATTGGTTGGTATCGCCATAGCAATCGTCCAACTCATGCAAAACAACATTCGCCTCCATTTCTTTGAGTTGATAATCGAAAATGGTGAGTATTGATTTGAATAACTTATTCATTTCCAATATCGCCGGGCTCATCACTACTCGCCCAGTGCGCGAAACTTGCAATAAACCATTGATAAGCGTATCCATTTTACTCACATTATTTAGAATAAAACTGAGCGATTTTGGAATATCATCAGTTGTAAGCTTTTTGTATTCAGCGGCTAATTCCGCATTTGCATGTAGTTCGGCCACTAGTTTTGTAAGTTCGGTAGTTTGTTTTTGTAATCGTTTGCTAAATCCTTGAATGTTAACCAATGGTGAGCGCAAATCGTGCGAAGCAACATAAATATAGTTTTCGAGCTCTTTGTTTTTTTCTCTAATAATCTCGTGTATTTGCTCGTTCGATGTAATATCGGTTGAGATGGTCGAGAACTTATTATTTTCCGTTGGCACTGCCGAAATTAAGAAATATTTATCCAAAGGAGGATAATAGGTATTGAACTCTATGGTTGTACCATTCAATGCCACATTGGCATACTCTTGCAAATATGGAGCTGTTTCTGTTCCATAAACTTCAGTTGCAAGTCGTCCTACAGCATTTTCCTTTTGTATTCCGGTAATCGATGTAAATGTTTTGTTACAGTCCAAAATTCGGTAATCAATAGCATTGCCTTTTTCATCAAACACCAATTCGTGCATTACTACTAATTCTGTCATCGAATTGAAAAGCGTACTGAGTTTTTCTTCGCTTTCGCGCAATGTTTCTTTTGCCTTAAGTTGGTCTTCCAGTACGCTAAGCAATGTTGTTCGCGATTGGTTTGAAACCTCCAATGCATTTTGCAAACGTTCTTTGCTATTGGCAAGTTCCATTTCGGCCAATTTTCGTTCGGTAATATCATTTATTACTACCAAAGTAGCATGACCATCGTTAAATCGAATGGATTTGGCTTGGGTTTCTACATCCAAAACCGTTCCATCATATTTTAGGTATTTTTGCTCTTGGATTTTTATATAACCGTTTTCGGCAAGTGCTCTTGCATTTTCAACAGCAAGTTCACAATAATCTGGATGAATAAATTCATTGATGTGCTTACCAAGAATTTCACTTTCAGTTTTTGCACCAAAAAGTTGAACTGCAGCAGGATTAAAATACATAGTTTTCCAATCATGTATTATTGCCATTGCTACAGGCGAAAACTCAATTAGGTTACGATAATCTTCTTCGCTTTCCAA
>CAYXQZ010000162.1:1683-3906 GCA_964466415.1 uncultured Paludibacter sp. | reverse complement strand
TGGTCCGAAATAACGATTTGGATTTGGGTTGAGGCCAATATTTCCATTCCCTGCTCGGCTGAAAGAGCCGTATAGACATCAAAATCGTCCTGAAAAAGTTGCTCAAAATTAAACAGAGCCGCTTTTTCATCATCGATGTACAATATCTTAATCAGTTCATTTTCCATGATATATATGATTTAACTGGATGTTATTCGTTATTTATTGGTAATTCGATAGTAAATGTTGCGCCACCGTCGGCATTATTACTGGCTGATATTTTTCCGTTATGCTCCTCAATAATGCTTGTAGCTATCGACATGCCCAGTCCTGTTCCTTTGCCCACCTCTTTGGTGGTATAAAACGGGTCGAATATTTTCGATAATACTTCAGGAGGAATGCCATTTCCGGTGTCGCTAAATTTAATTGTAATAATTCCTTCTATTTCGTTGGTAGTGATGCTGATGGCATGTTTTTTAGTGCTTTTTCTCATGTCATGAATTGCATCAACGGCATTGCCTAGTATATTTACAAAAACCTGACTCAACTTGCCCGGAAAAACTTTGACTTGCTGCAAGTTTCCAAAATTAGCTTGAATGGCAATTTCCGAATTCAGTTGTGGTTTAATGAGTATCAATGCCGTTTCAATAATTTGATTTATATCGCATAAACTTTTTTCCTCGGTATCCATTCGGGCATAAAGCCTTAATCCATTGGTAATTGCTATGGTTCGAGTAATTCCAATTTTGATATTTGCCAATACCTCAGGCAAAGCATCAAGCGAACGTTGGAATTTGAGTTTCTGCTTTAATTCAATTAATTGTTGAATTTCGTCGCCTTTACTGTCGACGGTTAATTTGTTCAATTCAGCAAACAATGCTATTACCTTTTCGATTACCTTTTCGATACCATCCACACCCATGCTAATGAAATTGACAGGGTTGTTTATTTCGTGCGCTATTCCTGAAATAAATACACCCAACGAAGCCATTTTTTCGGACTGAACGAGTTGTAGCTGTGTAATTTTTAATTGTTCGAGCGTACTTTCAAGTTCTTTTTTCTGCTCGGCTATTTTTTGTCTTGCTCGATGAGTCACAACGTAAGCTCGAGAAATGATAATTACGGATATAATTACAATTAAAATAATAAGTATCGAAACAAAAAGCCAATAATTTTGTCTTTTAATCAACGATTCTTTCTCATTTAACGAATCATTTAGCGTAACCAACTCTTTCTGTTTTGCCGAAATCTGATTAGTTAAGTTATTGGATAAGTTTGCTTGCTGATTAATTTTGGCTTGATAACTATGAATTATATCTTCGGCAGTTTTTCGTTCGGTGAGCAATTGTTTAGTTTGTAGCAAATTTGTGTTTAATTCAACTTGTTGATATTCAATTTTTTTATTCAAATTACTCGATAAGGAATCTTTTTGAGCGAGATCAATTAATTGTTCTGTAATTTTCGATTGGTTAAAGTCAATGAGTCCTTTCATTTTTTGAATGGAGTCATTTTTAATAATGATGTTTTTAGTCTGCACATCGCTTTGGCTTTTCAACTCGCTAACCACGTTAAGCTGCTCATCCGACAGTTTTTTAGCTTCAAGGTACAATTGCCTTATTTCAATCTCAGTGCCTTTGAGCAATACTATTTCATCTGTCAAATCGAGTCCGGCAAACAGAATATTGGCGCGATTATAAACAAAAGTGTAATTACTTTTATTTGAGTCGTATATCAGATTAATCATAAAATTACCTGGCGTATTTTGTTCTTCGGATATAATTAAACTGTTTTTTTCAGCGCGTTTTAAAATTTCAAACATTACATCGTTGTACGATTTATCTACGTATAAAATATGCAATGCCTGGATTGAATTTAAGGCTGGGATTAGCTTTATTCGAATTGGTTTTTTGTTGATTTTTGCCACTTTCGATAATTCGTTAAACTTATCGATAAGTAATTGATTGTCGCTCAACACACCAATGCTAAAAACGCTAGTGGTATCGGCTTTCCATTTTACACAATTGGCAATGCGATATACCAATGCAGTCTTCAGGTTTTCGGGCGATATTTGTGCGAACGCCTGAAATACAAGAGCTTGTATTGTTATAATTAACGCTATTTTAAACCAAATTTGCTTCATTGTGCAATTTGAATTATGAATTTTTATTAAAACGAAATGTTTAACGTATACATTATTCGTCGTCCGTAACCGGTGGTTGATATACTGTTGATATTATCGGTTTG
>CAYXQZ010000162.1:0-1583 GCA_964466415.1 uncultured Paludibacter sp. | reverse complement strand
AACTCGAATCCATAACCTTCCATCGACGAAAGATTCTGATACATCGATGGTGGTCCAGTTGGCGGCGTATATCGCTGAATTAAATCATTCAACTTTTGGTAATAACTCAACACTTGCAAAAATAAATGGCGATTTCCATACACATAAGCCAATTCTATCGAGTTTGCTTTTTCAGGTTTTAGCATGGTGTTGCCAATTACGGTTGGGTGATCGAAAAATAATTCGAGCAAGGTGGGAGTTCTAAACGACTGCCCATAAATAAGTTTTAATGTGTTATTTTTACTCAATTCAGTCATCAGTGAAATTCTTCCCGAAAGGTTTTCGCCCGAAAATGCATTGTTTGTATAACGTAAGCCACCCAACACTTCTCCAATTTTTGTACTATAATGGATTTGAGTAAACGCTGAAATTTCGTTCACGTTTTGAGCATTTTTCATGTTTTCTCTAATAACCTTATTTTGAAGCACATCAAACGAAACATGCTTGCCATCTAAGAGTTGCTCAGCATCCAATCCCCATTCAATATCGATATTTGAATTTAAAGCATAATTGAGTTTTAAAGTTGAAACTATTCTTTTTCCAGAAAGCATTAATGCTGTTGATGCATCCTGATTCGAAGCATAATCGCGTTTAAAAAAATCGTACGAAATGTCGGCTAACAAATTTATTTTTTTGCTAATTGCTTTTTGGTATTTAACAGCCAGAAGTGTTCCATGGTCTGTCATGGGCTTGCCACCACCCGAAATAAAAGACGGATTAATTCCCTGAAAACTATGTTGGTATTCGTACGTATTTAGTAAAAAACGGAATGATTTGTAATCAGCAAGAATATTAAAATTAGTCGATTTAATTTCGCGCTGAAACATATACACCGAATCGCCCTGATACAAATCCTGGCGCTTACCAATGAGTTCATAAGGGTTTTGGATATCATAACTGCTGTTACCCGAAATAAACATGCTAAAATCCTTTTTCGAAAAGCTCACATTGCCTCCAGCTGCTCCCATTCGTTTGTGACCAGTTCCAAGGCGTACATTTACTTGGTCGTTTGTCCCTTTTCGGAGAATAATATTGATTACACCCAAGTATGCATTGCTACCATAAAGCACCGAAGCAGGGCCTTTCAAAACTTCTATTCTTTCAATATCGTTTATATCGAGGCGGTCGAGATTTGTGTTTCCGTATATGGGTTGGAAAGTCGGTATGTTTTCAATCATCACCAATATTTTATTTGCATAATAATTTTGCAATACTCCGCGTGCTGTTGCTACATTGTCGTCTAAGTTTGTTTGGTAAATATCAATTCCTACGGCCGTTCGGAGCATTTCGGCCACACTCGTAAAGTTATATTGATTTATCATTTCCCTGCTGATAACACTAACTGTAGAAGGCGTATGAAAAACATTTTCGCTTTTGGTCGACGACACTTTCACTTGTAATAATTCTTCGAACGACATATTGAGATAGGTCGAAAGGCTGTCGGTTTGCGCTTTGGCAAAAACCGACAGAAAAATTAAGAAAAATGAAAAAAGTAGTTTCTTCATGGCACTATTTTTCAAATTAGATAGTTACACATTACTAAT
>CAYXQZ010000161.1:0-6934 GCA_964466415.1 uncultured Paludibacter sp. | reverse complement strand
ACCGAAAGTGAATCAATTTATCTCTAAAAAATGTATCTTTGCACATAGTTTTCGAAAACTTTAATGTAAAACGTGTTGAATCTTTCATGGAAACCGATCCGGACTTTGGGAATATTGAATTTGTGCACAATCTTCGTTCGCGGAGTATACGTGTGCGAATATTATCCGATGGTTTAAAGGTGTCGTTACCCGCTGGTGCTTCCGAAAAAGATGCGCTGGCGTTTATTAATTTAAAGCGGAAAAGCATTTTAGCTAAACAAAACAAGCTAAAACACAAGAAAGAAAACCACGATTTAGAATTAAGTTTCGACAAAAAGATTACAACTCTTACTTTTGAAGTTGACGTAAAACCAGTGGAGCGCAAAAATATCTTTTTTGCATTAAAAGATAGTGTTTTAACAATTGAATTTCCTGTTCGAGGCGATTTGCAAGCTGAAACGTCACAGAAAAACTGCTGGAATGGCATTAATTATTTTTTGCGCAAGGAAGCCAAACGGCTCCTACCCGACCGCACGAAACAATTGGCCGGAAAGTTTGGTTTTTATTTTGCCGACGTAAAAATTCAGTCGAGCAAAAGCCGCTGGGGGAGTTGCTCCCGCGCACGAAGCATCAATTTATCGATGTTTTTGATGTTGTTGCCAGCACATTTAATTGATTATGTGATACTTCATGAACTTTGCCACACCAAGGAAATGAATCATAGCCCTAAGTTTTGGGCTTGGATGGATAAAGTGACGGATAATAAAAGCACCAATTTACGCACCGAATTAAAAAAATATAATATGCCATGATAAGTACAAAACCTTTTACATTTGATAGGGTAATACGTTTGATAATAGGAATTACCGTGCTTGTTCTGATTTTTTTGTTGGTAAAACGGCTTAGCAATGTGTTATTACCATTCATTATAGCATGGCTTTTAGCTTATATGCTCGATCCTATAGTGCGTTTTTTTCAATACAAATTAAAATTACGAAACAGATTGCTTTCGGTAATTACTACCATTATTCTTGCAAGTGGATTGGCAACAGGACTTGGATTTATTACCATACCCTTAATTAGCAACGAAATAGCCAAACTTTACGAAATTACAAGCACTTATTCCCAAAACCTCAATATTGATACTTTTTTACCTATAGCTTGGCAAAACGAGATTAGCAAGTATTTTCTGTCGATGGATTTTCAGAGCATGATCCAAAACGAAAACATGATGGATTTTCTGAAAAAAGTAGCACCTCAAATTTGGGATATCCTGAATGGATCAATAAGTATGCTACTCGGGCTCACGGTAGTGATTATAATTTTTCTGTATATGTTTTTTATTCTACTTGAATACGAGCGAGTTACCGAAGGAATGATCAAAATAATTCCACAAAAATACCGACCGCTTATTACCGAAATTTTACACGATATGGAAGTAGGTATGAATCGCTATTTCCGTGGGCAGGCGTTGGTTTCGGTCATTGCCGGGTTATTGTTTTCCATTGGCTTTAGTATTATTGGTCTGCCTATGGCTATATTTTTCGGGCTTTTCTGCGGATTGCTTACCATGGTTCCATACCTAAAAGTAGTGGCCATTGTACCAGCTGCATTACTTGCATTTTTGCAATCGGTGGAAACAAATCAGAATTACGGCTCTGTTTTAATCGGAATAATTGTTGTTTTTGTTATTGTTCAGGCTATCGAAGACTTACTGCTTACTCCTAGCATTATGGGCCGAGTAACGGGGTTAAATCCTGCTGTAATAATGCTGGCATTGTCAATTTGGGGATCGCTTATGGGCATGTTAGGATTAATTATCGCCTTGCCACTCACCACCTTAGTCATATCGTATTACAAACGATTTGTACTCAAAATTGAATCAGACGAAGTTCCCGAAATAGCTGAAGTAGAACCAGTCAATGAGACTTCGAACCAGCCAGAAGAACCTAAAAAAGGTTGATCTATTAAGTTTGAGTTAAACTTTTTATTCTAACTATTGTTTTTGAATAAATATTCAGTACATTTGCAGCCCTTTTTTAAGATATTCATTCACAAGAACAATTAAGTATGAGAAATTTGATTCTAATAACAACACTATTGATAAGTATTTTTGGTGTAAATCAACTTACATTTGCCATAAAAGCCATACCACACCCTGTAATAGTAGTGCAACCCGATGGAAGTGAACTCACTATACGCGTGCAAGGTGATGAGTTTGGACACTACCGAACCACCGAAGATGGTTATTTAATAACTCAAAACGATAAAGGATTCTATGTTTACGACCTCGCAGGTTCTACAGTAAACACTATGCCCATTGTAGCACGTAATATTTCGAAACGCTCGCAAGCCGATTTAAATATTTTAAAATCGATAAAAAAAGCTGATGCAACTGCCATTTATGCTTCCAAAGCACAAAGAGTCAAAGCATCAGGCATTCAGCGCATTACTAAAGTTCAAAAAGCATTCCCGCTTATTGGCACACCAAAATCGTTGGTGATACTTGTCAATTTTTCGGATAAAAGTTATGTTGTGTCAACTCCTCAGGTATCCTATACAAATTTATTGAACCAAGTTGGTTATAGTGGCAATGGAGCTACGGGGTCGGCGCGCGATTATTTTATGTCGGCTTCCTTGGGCAAATTTGTTCCAACTTTCGATGTAGTTGGCCCATATACTTTGCCTAATAATCAGGCATTTTATGGCAAAAACGACTCCAATGGCGACGACTCAGCACCGCAACAAATGGTAATAGATGCCTGTACATTGGCCAACGATGCTGGTTTGGATTTCACACAATACGATACGGATAATGACGGCGTAGTGGATAATGTTTTTGTGTATTATGCAGGCTACAACGAAGCGGAAGGCGGACCCACTAATACCGTGTGGCCACACCGTTGGAGTTTACCTAACAAATTAACCAAATTTGATGGAAAAGCAGTTTTTGATTATGCTTGTACTTCGGAATTGAATGGTTCGTCGGGCTCAAACATGTGTGGAATTGGCACATTTAGCCATGAGTTTGGGCATGTATTAGGATTGCCCGATTATTACCATACTGCTGCCGACAAAAACACTTTGAACAATTGGACTATAATGGATAGTGGCGCCTATAACAACAATGGACGCACTCCACCAAATTACTCGGGATACGATCGGTTTTTTCTGGGTTGGTTAACTCCACAACAAATAAATACTGCCGACGATTATACTTTGCAACCCATGTATCAAGGAGTTACTCCACCGGCAACTACGGATCAACAAGCCTATTTACTGTCGGCTACTACACACAACCTGAATGGAGGAAATCCTACTCCTAAAGAGTTTTTTATGCTTGAATACCGTCAAAAAACAAGTTGGGACACTTACTTGCCTGGCGAAGGAATGCTTATTTGGCATATTGACTACGACCAAGCTGCATGGGATGATAATAGTCCAAATAATTACACCGGAACCAATCAAACAGCATCAAGTCACATGAGGGTTTATTTACAACCTTTAAGTGGAAGCACAACTACACCCGGTGCTGCATTTACTACCGGAAACTTTACACCTACCACTTGGAGTGGCACCAATATTGGTCGCGAAATTACGGCTATTACAAAAACAGCTAGCGACGTTAAATTTAAACTTATGGGTGGCAAAGCGGGCCCTACAATTAATTATTCAGGCTCATTGTCCGAATTTAGCACGTATGTAGGCACTCCTTCGTCGGTACAATCAATCACCGTTACGGGCACATTACTTACCGAAAGTATTAGCCTAACACTCTCGGATCAAGTTCATTTCGACATAAAGTTAAGCACAGAAACAAACTGGGGCAAAACTGTAAGCATTCCACTTTCGGGCTCCAATGCCAGTGCAGTGGTTCAAATCCGATTTAATCCTAATTCAGAAGGCACTTATTCAGTTAATTTACTTATGCAAAGTGCGTTGGCAACTACCAAATCGATAGGTGCAACTGGTACTGGAATAGCTCCTATTGACCCGAATGCAAAAACAATTACGATAGGACGTATCGAAAATGCATTAACCTTTACTGCAACTAACACTACACTTATTAAAACTAAAACCATTAATATAAAAACTACCGATTTAATTGGAAATCTGACGGTTACAATAACAGGACCCGATGCTGCCATGTTTAAAGCTTCGGTGGCAAGCATTACCAAAGAATTGTCGAATGCACTTGCGGGCAAAAATATCACTGTAAGCTATCAACCTACAGCTGTGGGCATGCATACAGCCACATTAACCATTTCGGGGGGTGGGCTCAATCCTGCCAAAGTAATAACATTGACAGGCGAAGGAAAATGATTTTTATTTTAAGAAAAGCGTCAGTAATAGTTTTATTTATTTTTAGCTGCGTGTTGCTATTTTCGCAACAGAAAAAATCGGTCGAAGCCATACGTATCACTACACCATTGGTTATTGATGGTATTTTAAATGAATCGGCCTATAGCTTAGCAACTCCTGCAAAGGATTTTGTGCAATTACAACCGCACAATGGAAAACCATCGTTTCAACCAACCGAAGTTTCAATTTTTTACGATCAATCGGCCATTTATGTAGGTGCTATGCTTTACGATAGTGCGCCTGACAGCATTTTCAATTACCTCACCCAGCGCGACGAAATAGGCATGTCCGATTACGTTGGCTTTTATTTCGACCCCTATAATCAAGGGCAGTTGGCGTATGGGTTTTTTATAACACCTGCGGGCGTACAAGTGGATATAAAAGCAGTAAACAGCGATGAAGATGGCGAAGATCCAAGTTGGGATGCCGTGTGGGAAAGTAAAACGCGCATCACCGACAAAGGCTGGATAGTTGAAATGCGTATTCCATTTTCCGAATTGCGATTTTCGGATAAAAACGATCAAAAATGGGGACTCAATGTATTTCGGAATATACGCCGCTACAACTCCAATAATTCATGGAATTTTGTAAACCGAAATATCGATGGATTTTTGCATCAAGAGGGTGAGCTAACAGGCATAAGCGATGTAAAACCACCGGTTCGCTTGTCGTTTAGTCCGTATTTAGCTACTTATCTCGAAACTAAAAAAGGAAGCAAAGCCGATTTTCTGTACAAAGGCGGACTCGACCTAAAATATGGTATTAATGAGAGTTTTACGCTCGACATGATGCTTATTCCCGATTTTGGACAAATACAATCCGACGATAAACAGCTTAACTTATCGCCCTACGAATTGTACTACAGCGAAAAACGCCAGTTCTTTAACGAAGGAACCGAACTTTTTAACCGCGCAAATATTTTTTACTCACGCCGCATTGGTGCTTCGCCAAAATTTTCGCCTTATAGCTCCTTAAAAACAAACGAAATTGTGGATGCCAACCCGAGCGAAACACAGCTTGTTAATGCTACCAAAGTATCGGGCCGAACACATGATGGTTGGGGAATTGGTGTATTAAATGCCATGTCGCTTAGTTCGTTTGCTCAAGTAACCGACACGCTAACACACAACACCCGCAATGTAACCGTACAACCATTTACCAACTACAATGTATCTGTGATTGATAAATCGCTCAAAAACAATTCCTTTATTAGCTTAATAAACTCCAATGTATCCATGATAGGAAATCCGTTTAGAGCCAATGTTACAGCTACTGAGTTTCAGCTACACAACAATGCTAAATCATACGTTTTGGAAGGCAATGCAGCACTTAGTTCGCGTGGTGACTCTACCTACGAAACAGGTTATGCTGCCAAATTAGTATTAAAACGGACCAAGGGAATAATTCAATATGGCATTGAACAAGATGTAAAATCAGACACCTATAACCCGAACGATTTAGGCTATTTACGACGCAACAACCAGGTTACTACCGAAGTTTGGGTGGCTCACCATATTATCGAACCATTTTCAATTTTCAGAGAAATAAACAGTTATATATGGACCGATTACAACAGAATGTATTCGCCTAATGTGTTTTACGATAATATAGTAGGCTATAATTCATCCATGACTTTTAAAAACAATTACCATTTTAATATTAATGGTTTTTTCAACTCCAAAAGGTACGATTATTTTGAAACGCGTGTAAAAGGCCGATACTTTACAATTGCACCTTTTTATATGCTAAATTTCAATGCTAGTTCCGATAGTAGGAAACCTGTTAATGTTGATATTCATTATGGCTATGCACAACAACCAAGCTCCGATCAATATTTAAACGAGTTGAGCATCGAAACCACCTTGCGAGTAGGCCAACGCTTCGAAATTGAATATGAAATAATGATGGAAAACACATTCGATGGCGAAGGTTTTGTAACCAAAAGCAATAACGATATTGTTTTTGCGCGCAGGGATGTCAATTCGTTCGAAAACGTACTTTCCTCTTCTTACGTTTTAAGTAATAAGGCAAGCGTTAGTCTCAGAGCACGTCATTATTGGTCAGGAGCAACAAACAAGAGTTACTATCTGTTGCAAAACGATGGAAGTTTATTACCACATCCTAGCTTCAATCAAAATCGGAATCAAAACTACAACAGCTTTACGCTCGACATGATGCTGCGTTGGAATTTTGCTCCTGGCTCCGAAATGGTAGTATCGTGGAAAAATGCCGCATTTGCCGAAAACAATCAAGTAGTGAACAATTATTTTAAAAACTTAAGCGATACTTGGCTGAATCAATCAAATAGCCTGTCGGTTAAATTATTGTACTATATCGACTACAATAGTTTACGTAAAAACAAAAAAACATAAAGCTTTTGAAGCTTAAACGTAATTTGTATATATCTGATATTCAACCATAAAACTAAACGAAGTGTATACAAATACGAAAAAACTAAGATTCACATTTGCCAGTTTCAAATAAAAAGCCTACTTTTGTAACACAAACGCCCAGATGGCGGAATTGGTAGACGCGCTGGTCTCAAACACCAGTGGATTCACTTCCATGCCGGTTCGATCCCGGCTCTGGGTAC
>CAYXQZ010000160.1:0-6939 GCA_964466415.1 uncultured Paludibacter sp. | reverse complement strand
AACCTTACCACTTATACCAGAGGTAGTTACCTGAGCATTCAATGTTGCACTCACGGCAACAACAAAAGCAATTGCGAAATAAATGAATCTTTTCATCATAAATCGTTTTTTTTTAATTAAAAATTTATACTCTGTTTAAAAATTCTATTTTATTATAAAATCTTTCCATTAAGGCTTGATTTTTACAATAAGCGGCAAATATAGAACAAGTATTGTTAAAATACATTACATTAGAATGAATATTTATCAACAACTTATGCAAAACATGCATTCAAAAATCATATAAATTGCTTTGTTATCAACAGACAGTTTCAGTTTGCAAGTAATAAATGCAATTCACATCAAAATTGAAATATTTGTTACATAAATAAATTGAAATTATTAACAATTCAATTCAAACTACATAAAAATGTTTTACAACATAATTATGACATATTTATTACAAAATTTGATAGGATTATATTTTTGGGCAAGAATTCGAAAATATATTTAATCCAAACTTTTTATCTTATTAAAAATTTGTTTCAACTCCTGATTTTGTTTCGGGTTGGCTTTTGAGTTATTAATTTGCTTCGAAATTTGAGCAATTCGTTCGTCGGTAACAGGATGTGTACTGAGGAATGATGGGAGTGCTTTTTCGTCGGTTTTTATGCGTTGAAATAAATTTAACATCCCTCGGGCATTCACGTTGTTATTGAGCATCAGTTGTAAACCATCGCTGTCTGCTTCGTTTTCGAACTTTCGGGAATACGATAAGGCATTCAAACTTTCGGCATTCTCTGCAATTATGGTCATTATTCCATTTACGTCGCTAAACATGGCCGAGATAAAAATATAACCAGCCAAGTTACGAGCAAGCATTTTTACGGAATGACGGTTGTTAATATGCACCGCCTCGTGACTCAACAATGCCACAAGCTCTTCGTAAGTTTGCATTTTATCAATTAAACCTGTAAACACAATTATTTTGGCATTAGGAAGCGCAAAAGCATTGACAATATCTGATTCTACTACTACAAAAGTGTAGGGTCGCCTGCTTCGAAAATCCAATTTTGAACCAAATTCAGTAAGCAATTCTGTTTTAAGCGTATCCACCTTATTATCAGCAAAATAATCGATCAAAAACTCATTACTCAAGTAATCATCGAATTCCACTGGAATAACAGCTACCGATTTTTCGGCTACAAAAGGCACTATATAAAAATAAGCAATGGCAATAAAAGCAATTAATATAAGTGCAATTGCAATATGAACTTTGAATCCTAAATGCAATAGCTTTTGATAAATGGACAATTGACCATTTTGATTTAACTGAGTTATCAAAAAACTATTAAAATCTGGATTTGTAATTTTCAACAATTCAAGCGGAAAAACTTTGTTCGAAATCTCGACACAAAAGTCAAGTTTGTGTATTTCAATATCCTCTATACGCCATCGTTTGTTATTATAGTCAGATGACAGAAACAACAAGTCGTTGTTCCCGTCATCATAAAATAACTCAACTTGGTGAGGTGCTGAACTTTCACCATCAAAGTATGTAGCAGTTGTTTGCATTAAAGTACCAAATCAATATCAAAGAAATCGGCCATCTCCTCTCCTACCGCATCGGTATAATTTTCTTCGGTTTGCGAAATTCTATCCATATCAATATCACCATTCAATTTAATATTATCGCATATAAAACGCATAGTTCTTACTTCGACCCATGCAAAACCCAATCCAAGCGTTAAAATCAAGGTTAGTATATTAAAAACTACAAGTTTAAAAAAACCACCAGCTGTGGCTGTACTTTTAAAACTTATTTTTTTATCGCCCTGATTCAAACTCATGTTGTTAATCTGAAATTCGAACATTTCTTTTTGCCACCAAAACATATAAATACCAAGAGTAATAATGGTTAAGAAATAACCTTTCAGTATGATAATAAATAATTCTAATCCAGAGGCTTCGTATTTAAACTCGGTATTTCCAGCTCTAATATTTCCGTACACATACGAACGCATTTTTACACTCATCCAAGCTGAATAGATACCTAAAGTAATAATAGTTAGAAATATCCATTTCAAGAAATTCCAAAACAATTCCATCTTTTCACCTCTGTATCCAAAACGAATACCACGCCACGAAGTACGTGACATACGGTAACGATACGAACCATGAATAGCTAGTGGCAAAAATGCAAACATCATTAAATAGAGTATAATCACAGCCATAATTTGTTGATCAATAAGGGTTAATCCTAAGAAAACACTCATGAAAACAAATACAATCAACAAGGTTTTGAGCATTCCAATAAACATTTCCTTACCTGTGCCATGAAATACAAATTGGTCGTTGTTGAAAACAGTGGAACTATACATAAACTTAAGTTGCTTGGCCTTAGCCCATGGATAATAAATACCAAGAGTTAATGCAGTAAGTAACCAATTTACAATAACAATTCCAAAGAATGTACTGCCTTGACCATTAAAACTAAGCGTAAAATCCTTTTTTTCAGCAGGTTGAATTTCCATAAAATTTAATTTAATCGTTAATAATTTATTATATTTATGCAAATATAGATAATTATTTTGAGTATTCACCGCTACAATCTAAAAAGTTCAATATTCTATACAAAAAAACATTCAACGCAATATGATAGCAAAACATGTATGAATATTCAATTTAACAGTAAAAAAAATATCGTGTCCAAATAAATCATTTACTAGCAAAAATAATTGCAAATATATTTGTCGATTTGCCTATTTTTTTGTAATTTCGCGGCGATTTAAAAAGACAACTCAATTTTAAATAATAAATAAAATGATTAAAGTAGGTATCAATGGTTTTGGCCGTATCGGACGTTTAGTTTTCCGTGCTGCTCAAGAAAGAAACGATGTTCAAATCGTTGCAGTAAACGATCCATTTTTGGATCTTGACTATTTGGTTTACATGTTACAGTACGATACTGTACATGGACAATTCAAAGGAACTGCTGAAAACAAAGGTGGTAAATTGTTCGTTAACGGCAAAGAAGTTGCATTCTTCGCTGAAAAAGATCCAGCTGCAATTGGTTGGGGTGCTTCAGGTGCTGACTATGTTGTTGAATCAACAGGTGTTTTCACTACAATTGACAAATGTAAAGCTCACCTTGCTGGTGGTGCAAAAAAAGTAGTTATTTCTGCTCCATCTAACGACGCTCCTATGTTTGTTTGTGGTGTAAACTTGGACGAATACAAAGCAGATATGGATATCGTATCTAACGCTTCATGTACTACAAACTGTTTAGCTCCTATGGCTAAAGTATTGAACGATAACTTCGGTATCGTTGAAGGTTTGATGACAACTGTACATGCTGCAACTAACACTCAAAAAACAGTTGATGCTCCATCTGCTAAAGATTGGCGTGGTGGTCGTTCAATTTTAGGAAACATTATTCCTTCATCTACAGGAGCTGCTAAAGCCGTAGGTAAAGTAATTCCTGCATTGAATGGCAAATTAACTGGTATGGCTTTCCGCGTACCAACTGCCGACGTATCGGTTGTTGACTTAACAGTACGTTTAGAAAAATCAGCTTCTTACGACGAAATTAAAGCAGCTATGAAATTAGCTTCTGAAACTACTATGGCTGGTGTACTTGGTTATACCGAAGATTCAGTTGTTTCTTCTGACTTTATCCACGAATCACGTACTTCGGTATTTGATGCTGGTGCTGGTATTGCTTTGAACGGAAACTTCGTGAAAGTAGTAAGCTGGTACGACAATGAGTGGGGTTATTCTAACAAAGTGTTAGATTTGATCGCACACATGGATACTGTAAAATAATTTTCAATCCTATATTTTTTAAAAAACCCTTGTGATTTGCTTCGCAAGGTTTTTTTTTATATATTTAAGTCAATGCCGTTAGGTTTTTAATTTATCACTCTACTATAAACTTTAGCACCTCAAAGTTTGTTTGAGTAAAATAATTATAAATCAAATAAAAAATATTTATGGCAAACAAAAAACAATTTGGCGAAACAGTAGAAGGTTACAACATACCAGTATTGAACGAACGAGAAATAAGGGCAGCTGCTGGCATACTCTTTTTAATGGTATTTATTGGATTGATGTTAATTATTTCCAATGAGAATTTCGTATTTATAAAATACGTAATCACTTCATTTTTAATCGATTTTATCATTCGGGTTTTTGTAAATCCTAAGTACGCACCTACACTGATTATTGCTCGAATGATTGTATCGCGTCAAAATCCGGAGTATGTGGGCGCCGTTCAGAAAAAATTTGCGTGGATTATTGGCTTTATTTTAGCACTTACCATGTTTATACTAATGGTGGTTATGAATACCTACAGTCCAATTTCGGGCATTATTTGTTTAATCTGCCTAATATTCTTGTTTTTCGAATCAGCCTTTGGCATTTGTTTGGGATGTATGGTTTATGGCTGGTTCTATAAAGAAAAAGCGCAATATTGCCCGGGCGAAGTTTGTGATGTGAAGCAAAAACAAGCCATTCAGAAAACTTCCTTAGTCCAAGTAATTATTGTGATTGCTTTTATTGCATTTATTGTATTATTTGCAACGCAACTAAGTACATTTTTGGCCATTAAACCGCATAGCCTATTTTAATTGGCTAACATTTCAAAATTCAATTACTTTCATATCTTCTCCAAGAATGGTATTTTCGAAAACGGCTTTTGCTTCGCGCAATAAGCCGTTTTTGTTTGCATATCGAGCAGAGAAATGACCTATTATCAGTTGATTTACAGTGGATTTTAAGGCAATAGTAGCCGCTTGCTCAGCAGTGGAATGAAGTGTATTTTTGGCTCTTACCAATTCATCGTTCATAAATGTAGCTTCGTGATACAATAAGTCCACATCTTTAATAATAGGAATAATCTTTTCGGAATAAGCTGTATCTGAGCAATATGCATATCGCTTAGGTTTTTCGGGCATGGTAGTTAATCGCTCATTCGGAATGGTTTCGCCGTCGTCGGTTACAAAATCTTCGCCTTGTTTAATTTTTGGTATTCGCCAAGTAGGGATATTATAAAAGTCAATCATATCGCGTTTAATATGACGGTCGCTCGATTTTTCTTCGAACAAAAAACCACTGGATGGCACCCGATGCTTCAAAGGAATTGAATAAACCTGTACGGATCGATCCTCAAAAATCAGTTCATTCTTTTTGGGGTCGTACGTATGAAAAATAACGTTAAAAGGTAAATCATCGCAGAAAAACTGCAACTGAGGAGCTAATATTTGCTCTAAACCATTTGGAGTGTGAATATGCAAATCGGCAGTGCGGTTGAGCATACCAAAGCTCGAAATAAGGCCAATAAGTCCAAAAACATGATCGCCATGCAGGTGCGAAATAAATATGTGCCCCATCCGATTGGTTTTCACATTCATTTGTCGCATGCGAATTTGGGTTCCTTCGCCACAATCTATCATGTACTGCTTGTCGCGCATCTCAAGGATTTGCGATGTTGGGAAATTACTTTTAGTTGGCAGTGCCGAACCGCATCCTAATATGGTAAGTGTTGCTTTTATATTCTTGTTTTTTCTTTCAGTTTGAAGTCACGTCCTAAGTATTTTTCGCGCACAACTGGGTTGTCGGCCAATTCCTGCGACGTGCCTTGAAACAAAATTTTACCTTCGAAAAGCAAATAAGCCCTATCGGTAATAGTTAGTGTTTCGTCCACATTATGGTCGGTAATCAAAATACCTATATTTTTATCTTTCAGTTTCCAAACAATATCCTGAATATCCTGCACGGCTATAGGATCGACACCTGCAAAAGGTTCGTCGAGCATAATAAATCGTGGTTCAATGGCCAAACAACGCGCAATTTCGGTTCGTCGGCGCTCACCACCCGAAAGTCGGTCGCCAATATTCAGGCGTACATGTTCCAAATTGAATTCCGAAATCAGTGTTTCGAGTTTTTCCTTTTGGTATTGCTTGCTAAACTTGGTCATTTCGAGTACCGAACGTATATTATCTTCCACCGTCATTTTACGAAAAACGGAAGCCTCTTGGGCTAAATAGCCAATACCACTCTGAGCACGTTTATACACAGGATATTTGGTTATTTCCACATCATTTAAAAATATTTTTCCTTCGTTGGGAGTAACCAAACCAGTGGTCATATAAAAGGTTGTAGTTTTACCAGCACCATTTGGCCCAAGCAAACCCACAATCTCGCCCTGTTTCACATTTATCGAAACGTCGTTAACCACAGTACGTTTTCCGTATTTCTTAAAAAGATGTTCGGTGCGAAGCACCATACTTTCGTTTTCCATTCTATTAAAAGTAATTTGATACAAAAGTACATTATTTGCTGCAAATATCCTAACTCATTTTACTAATTAGTGACTCGAAGACATAATGTAATGACATAAAGACATGAAAATTATTATCAACAATATTATTAAAAAGTTAAAAATAATGTTTATATTTGCGGGGCAAAAAACTTAAAGCAATATGGCAAAAACAAACAACATACTAGTAAAAGACATACCGATTAGGACTTTAAATATTAATGGTGCTGATTATATAAGCATTACAGATATTGCGAAGCAAAAAAATCCGGTTGAGCCGAAAGATGTAGTTAAAAACTGGATGCGACTCAAAAACACATTAGAATATTTGGGTCTTTGGGAGCGATTAAACAATCCTGTATTTAAGGGGGTCGATTTCGACCCCCTCTTGAGAGATGCAGGCAGTAATGCTTTTACCATGAGTCCAACGCGATGGATAGAGCTTACCGGAGCAATAGGTATAATAACCAAAAATGGTAATGGATCAGGCACTTATGCTCAAAGAGATATTGCTTTTAAATTTGCAAGTTGGGTGTCAGCTGATACAACTTACTACAACTCAACGGACGTGAACTTTTAAACCACACAGGAAAAATAACCCACGAACTGGCTTTGCAAAAATCCACCAACGAATACGAAAA
>CAYXQZ010000159.1:0-6952 GCA_964466415.1 uncultured Paludibacter sp. | reverse complement strand
TCGAGATTAAATTAATTCATTTTGCTTTAAAATAAATTCCATTTCTGTTTGAACAGCAATCGCTTCACGGCGAGCAGCTTCGGCATAATCAGCCTCAGAAGAGGCATAAATAATCTGTCGTGATGAATTTACCAACAAACCACAGCTATTGTTCAAACCATATTTACAAACTTCTTCCAAACTTCCACCTTGAGCACCTACACCAGGCACTAACAGAAAGTGATTTGGAATAATTGCACGTACATCCGTCAACATTTCAGCTTTAGTTGCACCTACTACATACATCATCGAATCTTCGGTACCCCAATTTAACGAAGTTTTCAGCACTTTCTCGAACAATCGATCTCCTGTTTCGGCATCGCGCATAAACTGAAAATCGAATGCACCTTTATTCGAAGTCAACGCCAATAATGTAACCCATTTCCCCTCGTATGTTAAAAAAGGCGTAACTGAATCCTCGCCCATATAAGGAGCAACTGTTACTGAATCAACATCCATATTTCCAAAAAATGTACGTGCATACATAGCCGAGGTATTACCAATATCGCCGCGTTTGGCATCGGCTATAATAAACTGATCGGGATAATTAGTTCGGATATAATCTACAGTACGTTCAAATACCTCCCAACCTTGTATTCCTAAGCTTTCGTAGAAGGCCAAATTTGGTTTGTAGGCCACGCAAAGATCGGCAGTAGCATCAATAATGGCTTTATTAAATGTAAAAATTGGATCATCCGATGCATCAAATAAAAATTCAGGAATTTTAGTTGCATCTGTATCTAAACCAACACATAAAAATGATTTCTTACGTTGTATATTTTCAAATAATTCTTGTTTTGTCATATTCTTTTAAAGTTGTAATTTTTATACTTCAGTTATAATTCGCTTTCCTTCATTCGTTCCGTGTTCTCAGCAACAATTAACTGATCAATAACTCCCTGAATATCACCATTCATAAAAGCATTTAAATTATATATTGTGAAATTTATACGATGGTCTGTTATGCGACCTTGTGGATAATTGTATGTGCGAATTTTTGCTGAACGGTCGCCCGTCGAAACCATAGTTTTGCGTTTAGAGCCAATTTCGTCCAAGTATTTCTGGTGTTCAATAGCATAAATTCGCGAGCGTAGTTCAATCATTGCCTTCGCTTTGTTTTTGTGCTGCGATTTTTCATCCTGACATTGCACTGTAATTCCCGTAGGAATATGCACCAATCGTATAGCTGAATAAGTGGTATTAACTGACTGACCTCCAGCGCCAGACGAACAAAAAGTATCCACACGCACATCCGATTCTTTCAATTCAATATCAAACTCCTCAGCCTCAGGCAATACTGCCACAGTAGCTGCCGATGTATGTACACGACCTTGAGTTTCGGTTTGAGGTACACGTTGCACGCGATGCACTCCAGACTCGTATTTTAGTGTTCCGTAGACATTATCGCCCGAAACAGTAAAAATAATCTCCTTGTAACCGCCAGAAGTTCCTTCGCTAATGTTGGTTATTTCCAATTTCCAGCGTTTAGTTTCGCAGTATTTAACGTACATTTTAAACAAGTCGCCAGCAAAAATGGCAGCCTCATCACCTCCTGTACCACCTCTAATTTCAACAATAGCATTTTTATTATCCTCAGGATCTGCAGGAATAAGCAATAGTTTGATATTCTCTTCCATTTCGGGAATACGTGGCTCAATATCGTCTACTTCCGCTTTGGCCATCTCACGCATTTCGGGATCATTTTCAGTATCCAATATTTCTTTTGCTTCGGATAAATGTGCCAATGCCAATTCATATTCGTTTTTGGCAACGAGTATTCGTTCTAAATCGTGGTATTCTTTGTTTAATTTCACAAAGCGTTTCTGATCCGTAATTACCGAAGGGTCAGTTATCAGAGTCGATATCTCATCGAATTTATGTTGTAATCCTTCTAGTTTTTCCAGAAGTGTTTTTTCAGCCATTATATTTTAGTTTGTAAAGTTCGTAAAGTTTAATAGGTTTGTATACCACATCAACAAATCATCTATCACGCTTGTTTGCTTCTTCTTTGATATTTTTTAGAATTTGCCGTAAACGCCATTCCATAATTTTTTTATACCTCGCTTGGGTTATAAACAAATCGAAAAACCACGCAAAGCGTATATTGGTAACTATTTGTAAATATCCAGTTTGTTGTTTCCCTTTAGGTATAAAATAAAAAGAGCCATACATATCACGGATAAACAAATTTGGCGAAGCCAATTCTAAACGTACTTCCCGTTTACCACTCGAAAAAGTTCGTAAAGTAAGTTTACTATCGACACTAATGTTTCTGATTGTAGTTACACCTGGTGCAATTACATCCCCGATACCCTTTAATATGTGGGTTTGCTTATCGTAACGCGTTTCTTTAAAATCAAAAACCAGTAATTCATCTTTTTCATTTGCGAGCGACATGCCCTTTAATCCCCATTTAAATAGTCCTTTAATGTCGTAGCACATTTGTTGAACAAAAGTATTTACAACCGAATTAACTACACTATCGCTAGCGTTAATTGCTAACACACAATAGGTTTTAAATTCTCCATTCGTATACAATGTGGAAATTGAATCCTTTGAAATAGCAAGGTTTTTGGCAGATACTAGAAAAAATAAACTTAACAGCAACAAAAGTTTTTTCATGTGTTTAGCATGTTTGTAAATGCGACTACAAAAATACCATTTATTTACCGCATATAAAAATCATGACAAAAAAAAGCTGCAGTTGAACTACAGCTTTTATAATTTTTGTGATATGAATTAGATATTTAAAGTGTTATTTACACTCATATAATCATTATATATAGTTATAATCCAGACAAAAGCAATTTTACTTTTTCCGAAATTAAACGACCTTCGGTTTTACCAGCTAGTTGTTTTGAAGCAACTCCCATTACCTTACCCATATCCTGTGGACCTACAGCTCCTACTTGAGTGATAATAGCTGAAATAGCACTACTTAGTTCAACATCTGTCATTTGGGTAGGCAAGTATTTTTCAATAACTACTGCCTCTGCAAGTTCATTTTCGGCCAATTCCGGACGGTTTTGTTCGGTATAAATCTGAGCAGATTCCTTACGTTGCTTTACCATTTTCTGCAAAATCTTAACTGCCACATCATCAGCTAAATTACCATCACCACCTTTAGCAGTTTTAGCTTCGATAAACTCTTTTTTAATCCCTCGTAAAGCTTCAAGAGCCACTTTATCGCGTGCTAACATGGCTGTTTTAATATCAGCACTTACTGTATCGAATAATTCGTTCATATTTATTTTTTCATAAATTTACGTTTCCAAGCAGGAATATTTTCTATCTTTTTATGTTTGGAATCATCTTCCAAATCATCGAGTGTAAACACCTCTAATTCGGGCTCAGCTGGTTTAACTGGCTCTGCAGGCTTTACAAACACTTCTTCAGGAATTGGATCAAGAGTAATTTCATCGTCAAATGTCAATTCAATTTCTTGAGTAGGCTTCTCTGGATTACCATAATACTCATCCATAGCCATTTGAATTGGATCCACATCATCCTCTTTTTCAGATTTATCACTAGTCAAATTCTGAAAAGCATTTACCACATTTTGTAAAACATTTCCACTTTCAGTTTGCGTGCTTTGTTTCCGCAGATTTTTGATGGCATTCAAAGGCATACCAGGAATATCACCTACGCCATAACCTGTTGCAATAATTGTAATTTTTACATTATCACCAAGCGAATCGTCGAAAGTAGCACCCCAGATAACTTGTACATTTTCGCCTACTTTATTCATAAAATCGTGAATCTGCTGTACTTCCTCCATTTTAATTTGGTTGGTAGTAGAACAGTATAAACTAAGCAATACTTTTGAAGCTCCATTCACATCGTTCGTATTGAGCAATGGTGAGTTTAATGCATCCTCAATGGCTTTACTTATACGATCTTCGCCCGATGCATAACCGGTATTCATAATCGCAACTTTACCATCTTTCATAATGCTATACACATCGGCAAAGTCAGTATTGATATAACCTGGAACTGTAATAATTTCGGCAATACCTCGAGCTGCGTTTGTTAACACATCATCGGCTTTAGCAAAAGCATTCGACAATTCAAGATCTGGATAAATTTCTTTGAGCTTTTCATTGTTAATCACCAAAATACAATCCACGTGTTCACTTAAATTAGCAACACCCTCGAGAGCTTGAATTTTTTTCTGTTTACCTTCAAAGGCAAAAGGAATAGTAACAATAGCTACAGTAAGAATATTTAAATCGTGTGCAGCTTTTGCCACAATTGGCGAAGCACCTGTACCAGTTCCTCCACCCATGCCAGCAGTAATAAAAACCATTTTGGTATTATCCTGCAATAAGCCTTGAATTTTTTCGATTGACTCTTCTGCTGCTCGTCGAGCCACTTTAGGATCACCACCAGCACCTAACCCTTCGGTAGTTCCAAGTCCGAGTTGTATTTTATTTGGTACGGGCGACTTTATCAAGGCCTGATTATCAGTATTACATACTACAAACGAAACGTCGGTAATTCCCTGACGATACATGTGATTTACGGCATTTCCACCACCACCACCAACACCAATTACCTTAATAATTGAAGAATCAATTACAGGTAAATCCAAAGGTAATCCATCATCTAAATATCCCATATTATATTCTATTTATAAGTTACAATTTATTATCGTCGCCAAAAAACTCTTTAAAAAGTTCAGTGGTTTTATTTTTTATATTTCTACTTTGAATTTTAGGTTCTTTCTTTTTCTTTGCCACATCTTTTACTTCAAGTGGATGATGCTGACGATATTCATGATTAAGCAATACAGTTCCTACTAATTGTGCATATATTGGATCTATATATTTCTCGTCGGTTTTATCGGCCAACCAGTCGTTATAACTACCAAAACGAACTTTAAAACCAGTACGTTCCGAAATATAACTATCAACCCCTTCCAAAAGTGCAGCACCTCCTGTGAGGATTACACCTTTTCCTAAATTTCCATCATAAGCTTCGATAGCATCAAAAATTGGATTCATTATTTCGTCCAAACGTGCTTCAATAGCCATAGCCAATATTTTGGTGGATATTTTTTCTGGCGGACTCTCTATATCAGTTGATGCTACTTGAATATAAATAGGCTTATCAACCATACTTTCGAGGGCTGTTCCTTTCATACATTTAAGTCGTTCAGCATCTTTTTCGCTTATACCAAATTCCTGAATATCTTTGGTGATCGTTTTACCACCCAAAGGCACAACAACCATTTGTTGCATAGCACCATGTTCAAAAATTGATAAAGTAGTTGTTAATCCACCCATATTAATTAAAACGCAACCACTTTCGCGTTCGTGTTCATCAAGCACAGCAGTTGCCAATGCATCAACAGCTAAACAGCGGTATTCAATCACTTTACCGGTACGTTCAATACAGCCTTCGAGTTTTTCTGCTATTAATGTATTTCCATAAACTACATTATATCGCCCAATTATTTGTGTTCCTTGTTTGCCTACTGGATCATCCATTCTACGACCATCCAGTTCGTAATACAATGGAATAACATCATAAACAGCAACACTTTGACCTCTAATTTTCCCTTCGGCTTCGAGGTTCATTTCATCTATTAACGCATCCGAAACAGTTTTCGAAGCCCCAACAAAATGACTTATCGAGACAGTTACGTTTTTCATGCTTTTAGCACCTACACTCACCGAAACATATTCAACATTACGTAAGCGAGCACTATTCTCTAGTAAATGAATTAGTTCATTTAATTTGTATGCAGCTCCTGACCCTTGCTCCACAATTCCGTATTTTACATCATCCGAACTCTTCGATTCAATTCCAGAAATACGCAAAAAACCATCCTCCTGTATTTCGCCTGCCATGACTGAAATACGGGTACTCCCTAAATCTATTGCTACAAATTTTTCCGACATCATATCTTTTTTATCGATAAACTATCATTTACAACCACTGTATCACGTTTAATAACAATGGGTTTTGTTCCTGTTTTGGTACAAACAATCTGACCTTGAAATTGCAGATCAATTTTATCGTACCTATTCCATCCAATAACATTAAATGCTTGTGTATACAATTGGTGCAAGTTACGCAATTTCATTTCGAAATTATCGAATCTACCAAGAATAATTACTGCATTACCAACGCGTGGAATCAATTCAACTATCAGATCTTCACGTATATATATCTGTTCAATCTGGGCATTCCAAAAGGTATCTTTTTCAAGATAATTAACAAAATCAAAAATCTGACGAGTTGCCATCGATTTAATTACCCTACCTGATACAACTGGTACATAAGCTGCATAATTGAGTGAAACTGGCATCAATTTACGATCAGAATCCACATAATAACTTTCGTTACCAACAATTAAAAATTTAGGTATGCGCTGCGTAACCTCAACAATTACTTTTCCAGAAGTAGTTTTATAACACTGTACTGTACGAATCATTTCATTTTTAAGCAATTCATTTTCAATGCTTTCTGTAGAAATAGCGCTATATTTTTGGCTAACAGGATTTATCTCTTTTGCTTCTAAAATTTTTGCAATTTCGCTTTCTGAAATCAACCTAATTTGTGCATCGTCTTTCATATTAACATCCAGAACAGTACAAATTATCGTTCTATCGGAGTCAGAAGATTGCCAAGCCATATACACTGTATAACCCAAAATGGATACAGCGCATAATGCAATAAGTACTTTGGTTACAATTGACAACTTCATTTAAACAGTACGAAATAGTTTAATTCTCGAATAAAATAATGACATTTTAAAAACATATATCTTTTCAGCAAAGATAACAGATTTTATTTGCTCTACAAAGTTTTTCAATGACTAGATTACGATAGAATTTAAAAAAAAATCTGATGTAAGCAATAACGACACAAAAAAGCCCCACATAAATAAATATGCAGGGCTTTTAAA
>CAYXQZ010000158.1:0-6960 GCA_964466415.1 uncultured Paludibacter sp. | reverse complement strand
ATTCAAAGAAATAATAAGAAACTTCAAAAACTCATGAATAGTTTTGAACAATGTTCTTAGTTTTTTGGTCTAAATTGTTACACTCTAAGTATTTATTATAAGAACTTTGCACTTCAAATCAATTTAAAAGTCTAAAAAAAATTATCTGCAATTATGACAACAAAACAGTTATTTTTCATCCTTCTCATTTCAAGTTTTTCAACAGTCAGTTTTGCGAAACAGAAACCGATGTTGCAAGTAATTAATGAAAGTTTGGAATTTTCAGCACAACAATCACTTGGTTTATCAAAGAAAATGGTTGAAATCCCCAAAAGGCTACCACGTACTGTTAAAGATGGTGAATTAGTTACTTCAAATGATAGTTGGTGGACTAGTGGATTTTTTCCCGGAACACTTTGGTATTTATACGATTATTCAAAATCGAATGAAATAAAAAATGTTGCACTGGAAATGACTCATAGAATAGAAGAACAACAGTATACAACCGATAATCATGATGTGGGCTTTATGATTTTTTGCAGCTATGGTAATGGTTTACGATTAACAAAAGATAAATCGTACGAGCAGGTAATTATAAATGCAGCAAAATCGCTTTCAACACGTTTCAATCCAACAAATGGAACAATCAAATCGTGGGATAGAAAAGAATGGCAGTTTCCAGTTATTATTGACAATATGATGAATCTGGAACTGCTGACTCAAGCTACAAAATTAACCGGCGATAGCAGTTTCTATAAAATTGCAGTTTCGCATGCTGATACAACCATGAAATATCACTTTCGGCCAGATGCAAGTTCTTATCATTTAGTAAATTACTTTTCAAACAAAGCTGGTTATATAGAACGTGTGACACATCAGGGTTACGCCAATGAGTCTTCGTGGGCACGCGGACAAAGCTGGGGACTTTATGGTTATACAATGATGTATAGGGAAACAGGAAAGAAGGAATACTTGGAGCATGCCATTAAAATTGCCAATTTTATTGCTACTCATCCCAATTTGCCAAAAGACAAAATTCCATATTGGGATTTTGATGCACCCAACATTCCAAATGCATTGCGTGATGCTTCGGCAGGAGCAGTAATAGCTTCGGCATTGGTAGAATTAAGTACTTTTACTGATAAAAAACTTTCGAAAAAATATCGTACTTTAGCTGAGCAAATAATTCGTTCACTAGCTTCGCCAGCCTATAGAGCTGAGCTTGGACAAAATGGAAATTTTTGTCTTAAACACAGTGTAGGGTTTATGGCAAAAAATAGTGAAGTTGATGCACCGCTTACCTATGCCGATTATTATTTTGTAGAAGCAATGTTGAGATACAAAAAGCTGTTAACATCGAAATAAAAATTATACTATCATGAGAGAGAAATCGCATGACATTCTCAAACCGTTATTATTTTGCTTATTATTAAATTTAACATTATTGGGTGAGGCTAAAGAAGTTTTACCTACCGACAAATTAAAAGAACATCCAAGGTTATTTCTTTTGAAAAATGAAGAAATAGTACTAAAGGAAAAAATTACTTCCGATAAACTATTATCCGAAGTACATAATCTGATTATATCCGAAAGCAATCAAATTATCAATGAACCTGTATTGACACGCAATCAGGTTGGACGAAGAATTCTGCATACTTCACGCGAAGCCATCAGACGAATTTTGTACTTGTCATACTCGTTTAGAATGACATCTGATAGCAAGTATTTTGATCGTGCACAAAAGGAAATGCTGAACTTAGCGACGTTTGAAAACTGGAATCCTACTCATTTTCTGGATGTTGCCGAAATGACAATGGCACTCTCCATTGGTTACGATTGGTTGTACGATCAACTATCAGTTGAAAACAAAAAACTTATTGAAGAAGCAATCTTGAATAAAGGCATTCAGCCTTCCACAGTAGTAAAATACAACTACTGGCTAAATAGAATCAACAATTGGAATCAGGTGTGCAACGGCGGTATTTCGGCCGGTGTAGTTGCGCTTTTTGATACAAATCCTACAAAGTATGCCTCGTTAATGAATCGGGCTATTCATTCAGTCCCCAATGCTATGCACGAATATGCGAATAATGGAGGTTCTCCAGAAGGTTATCATTATTGGGACTATGGTACAACTTATAATGTATTGCTACTGGATATGTTAACTCAAAATTGGAACAGTGATTTTGAATTAAAGATACATCCGGGATTTTTAAAAACAGCAACATTTATGCAACATATGGAAGGATTCTCACTTCCAACAAAAAATAGCAAAGTGCTTTATCCTAGTTGTTTTAATTATTCCGATTGTAGTGATAATACCTCAGTAAATCCTGCGATGTTTTGGTTTGCCGCCGAAAATAAAGATGCTGGAATTATTTATAACGAAATAAAAAAGCTGAAAGTTGATTTAAAGTATAATGTTAAGAGCATTGTAAATAATAGATTTTTACCATTGTTGCTGATCTGGAGTAAAAACATTGATTTTAAACAAGCTTCAATACCAAAAAGTAAAATGTTTGTTGCTAACGGAAAAACCGAAGTTGCTATGATGCGTACTTCATGGGCTGATAATAAAGGAATTTTTGTTGGAGTTAAAGGAGGATCACCTTCCGCTAGTCATCAACACCTGGATGTAGGTTCTTTTATTTTGGAGGCAAATGGCGTTCGGTGGGCTATGGATTTTGGTGCGCAGGAATATAATTCGTTGGAAACAAAAGGCATCGATTTGTGGAATCGCACTCAGGAATCGCAACGTTGGGATGTGTTTAGGTACAATAACTCTTCGCATAATACACTCACTATCAACAACCAGAAACAATTAGTTGCTGGGAACGGGACAATTAAATCCATCTCTGAAACTGAAAACAATATGTCGGTTAGTGTGGATTTGACATCGATTTACGCAAATGCAGCAAAGAAAGTGGAACGAAAAATTTCGTTGCTGAATAAAAAAATGGTGCAAACAGAAGATTTGGTAACAACTAATGATAAGGAAACGACCGTACGATGGAATTTGTTAACCCAAGCTTCGCCGGTGATTGTTAATATGCATACAATTCAGCTTACTCAGGAGGGGAAAAAGCTTAATATTAGTCTAAAAAATATTGCAGGAGCAAAGGCATATATTAATTCCACAGTTTCGCCAAATAATTATGATGAAGCAAATACCGGCACTACATTTATTGGATTCGACATTTCAATTCCGGCAAATACAACAAAACAAATTATTGTAAATCTCACAGCAGTCAAATAATTAATTTTCAGCATAATGAAAAATTTCTTTCTATTTAAAGCCAGAATATTATTAGTATCAGCTATAATAGTTGGAATATCTACTTCTATTCAAAGTCAATCTTCTAAAAATCAAAATGACAGGGCTTTCTGGGTAACAACGCTTACCAAAATTGCAGACCCGGTTCTTATAAATTTAAGCAACAACACACTCAAAAAAAGCATGCCGATAGAAACTACTGTTGAGGGTAGTAAGCGTGGCAGAGATAAGGTTACACATCTTGAGGCTGTTGGTCGATTGCTGTGTGGCATGTCACCGTGGCTCGAACTGGGTGCAGATGAAAGTGCAGAAGGCAAACTTAGGAAACACTATATTGAACTCACAACTAAAGGTTTGCAAAATGCTGTTGACCCAAACTCGCCCGACAAACTAAATTTTACAACCGACAATCAAGCCTTGGTTGATGCTGCTTTTTTGGCTCAGAGTTTTTTAAGAGCGCCAACTCAAATATGGGGAAATCTAGATGCAATAACTCAAAGCCGATTGCTTGAAGCCTTAAAATCAACACGTATAATTAAACCAAACGAAAGCAACTGGTTACTCTTTTCAGCGATAATTGAAGCAACTTTATTACATTTTACGGGTGAATGCAAAATGGAAGTAATCAATTATGCTTTAACCCGATTTGATGAGTGGTACAAAGGCGATGCCTGGTATGGTGATGGTAAGAATTTCCATTTCGACTATTATAACAGCATAGTAATTCATCCTATGATGCTGGATATTCTCACTGTTCTGAATAATAAAAATCTCACCGATTCAACAGTTTACGATACCGAAAAGAACCGCAGCATTAGATATGCCGAACAATTGGAGCGATTAATTTCACCCGAAGGAACTTATCCTGCTTTTGGACGTTCGTTGGCTTATCGTTTTGGCGTTTTTCATAATTTATCGCAAATTTCGTTGTTAAAATTGTTACCAAAGGACGTAAAACCAGCTCAGGTTAGGTGTGCTTTGACTGCTGTTATTAAACGGCAAATGAAGCAACCCGGAACTTTTGATAAAAATGGCTGGCTAACGCTTGGTTTTTGTGGACATCAACCCAATTTGGCCGAATCGTACATTTCTACCGGAAGCCTTTATTTATGTTCGGCAGTTTTTTTACCATTGGGTTTGCCAGCAAACGATGAATTCTGGACAGGAAAACCTGAAGAATGGACAAATAAAAAGGCATGGAAGGGTAAAATTATTAAAATTGATAAAGCTCTTAAAAAATAACCGACGATGCAAACAAAAACGGACACATTCAGATTAGACGGCAAAACGGCATTGGTTACCGGAGGAGGCAAAGGAATAGGATTGGCCATCACCCGACATCTGGCACATGTAGGTGCAACTGTTATTATAACTGGAAGGAATGAAGCAAGTTTAATTGAAGCATGTCGGATTTCGGGTTCAAAGGTTAGCTATGTTGTTAGCGACATTACGGATTATAACTCTTCAAAAAAGTTAGTTGATACTATTGCCAGAGAACATAAAAACATCGACATCTTAGTAAATAATGCGGGTGTAAATCTTAAAAAATGGGCAATAGAAACAAGTGCCGAAGAATTCGAAAAGATTCTTACGACCAATCTGACAGGTGTTCATGTTTTAACGAGTCTGGTTTTAAAGCAATGGATGATTCCACAAAAGTCGGGTTCTATCATTTTCTTAGCTTCAATGGCTTCATTATTTGGAATTCCTCAGGTCATTGCCTATGCATCCGCTAAATCAGGTCTTATCGGATTAATGCGCACTTTAGCTGTAGAGGTCGGACAATACCAAATACGTTCAAATGCCATTGCTCCCGGCTGGATAGAAACAGATATGTCGGCAAAAGCCATGGCTTCTGACCCCAAGAGGAAAGAAAAAATCATTAACCGCACTCCCCTTTCCAGATTTGGAAGTGTTGACGATATTGGGTCAACATGTGTTTTTCTTGCTTCCGATGCTTCATCTTTTATCACAGGTGCAATTATCCCCGTTGATGGCGGTGTTTCGATTGGTTTTTAAAATATACTTTGTATGAAATTAGGATTTAACTTTTACCGGCACATGCTAACGCCTGAAAATTTCAGGTTTGCACGTCAATGCGGAGCAACACATGCGGTGATACATTTGGTTGATTACTTTAAGAAAAAAGACAACAATACTATCATAAACGACCAACCCGTTGATAATGGCGATGGGTGGGGAGTAGCCGACAGAGAAGAAGATTTCTTATGGACACTGGAATACATGCTTCAACTTAAAAAAGAACTCAACGAATATGGGTTGGAATGGTATGCCATTGAAAACTTTAATCCAGCCCATTGGTACGATATTTTACTAGACGGACCAAAAAAAAAGGAACAAATCGAATTTCTGAAACAAATAATCCGCAATATGGGAAAAGCAGGTATTCCATGCATGGGATATAATTTCTCCATTGCCGGAGTTACAGGCAGAGTTAAACAATCATTCGCCCGTGGTGGAGCCGAATCTGTAGGCATGCGTGTGACAAACAATAACCCACTTCCTGAAGGACTCGTTTGGAATATGCAGCTCGATTCAGTAAACTATAATGTCAAATCCGGGCAAATCCAGCACGATGAATTATGGAATCGTCTGCATTGGTTTTTAAGCGAATTATTGCCGGTTGCGGAAGAAGCCGGCGTGATCCTTGCTGCGCATCCCGACGATCCGCCGGTTCCATTTCTGCGACAAACACCGCGTTTAGTATACCAACCACAACTTTATGACAAATTGATAAATACTGTTCCTAGTCCTGCAAATCAACTTGAATTTTGTTTGGGTAGTTTGGCAGAAATGACTGATGGCGACATTTATGATGTAACTGAAAAATACAGTCAACAACAGAAGATTGGATATATTCATTTTCGTAATATAAAAGGGAAAGCTCCTAATTACAGAGAAGTATTTATTGATGAAGGTGATATTGATATGATTAAAATTCTGAGAATATTGAAAAAGAATAACTACCAAGGAGTATTAGTTCCTGATCACACACCACAAATGAGCTGCGATGCCCCCTGGCATGCAGGAATGGCTTATGCAATGGGATATATGAAAGCTGCAATAGAATTAATTTAATAAAATAATTTATCATGAAAATAACGTGTTTCTTCACTTCACTAGCAATTTTAATTATGCTAAATAGCATACCATTACTGAATGCGCAAACATTACAAATCAAAGAAGACTTCGAAATGGTGTCAGGCAGTACAGTAAGCGGTCAGAATGGCTGGACAGCCGGAGCAACTTCCACCAACAGAGTTGTTGTGGATTCAGAAGGGCTCACCTATCCGGGTTATTTCAAATGGATGGCGGAGCGTCTGTAAATTCACAGTACGAAATTACTTCACCTATATTTGATAAAATCGAAATACAACTAAATCCGAATATTATTCAGGGAAAAAGTTTATAATTTCAACCAAAAACAATTTGCCTGAGAATAATTATATTCTGAGTGCAAAACTAAACGGGGAAAACTGGACCAAATTTTATTTCCCGCACGACACTTTCTCGAAAGGAGGAAAACTAACATTGACATTAGTAAAAAATGTTAATGAAAAATGGGTTGTTCAATAAAAAATACGGATTATCAATTCGTCACATTAACAATTAAAATTATATTAAAATGAAGCAAGAAGCAAAAAATCATTACCGCCTTAAATTAGGTTGGGTTGTGTTATTATCAG
>CAYXQZ010000157.1:5818-7045 GCA_964466415.1 uncultured Paludibacter sp. | reverse complement strand
AAGTAAAACTCTAATTCTACTATTTTTTTTCTAATTTACGGCGTTCAATTTTTCCGTTTGGCGAAATTAGTTTGGCAATGTATATACCACGAGTAAGGCTTTTAAGACAAACTACATCGTCGCAAACAATATTCTGGGTAATTAACACACGGCAATGCATATCGCTTATTACAAGCTTTACATTACCTTCGATGCCACTAATCTGTACCTGATCGGTTGCTGGGTTTGGTGTAAAACAAATTTTTAACTGTTGAACGTTTGTTTGAGTTATGGTTTCCATTATGTGAAATTGGTTTATTTTCTGATTTTTCCTTACATCATCGACACAAGATTTGACTCCTGTATCGATGTGCTTAGCGCAACAAACAGTTATTGAAAAAACAAAACAAAATTGACAATACTCCTATTTAATACTTTAGAATACAACTATTTACAAATAAAACTATTATACAAAGCCATGCCTTGAATATCTGTTCCAAAATTAGGGAAAAGAATGGAGCGTTTATATAGGTGTAAATCCTGATTTTTTATACGAGTAAACCCTTATATACAGTTTCAATTTTTGCTCGTCAATAGTCAACTTCAACAATTTTGTTTTTAATGGCAAAAAGCACAAGATTTATGGTGTTTTTCGATGCCGTTTTTCGGAGGAGGGCTGAGCGATGTACTTCGATAGTTTTTGGGCTCAAAAACAAAACCTCAGCAATTTCGCTCACTGACAACCCTTTACACAGCATACTTAAAATTTCACTTTCGCGTTGCGTGAGTGTGTTGGCATCCTTTGTTGCTTTTGTTTTTGCCTCTTGATTTACATTAAAAATCAGTTTTTGGAACAATTCGGTCGAAACATAGTTTTCACCCCTCATAATAGCATTGATGGCTTTTTCTAATTCTACTTTACCTGATGTTTTCAGTACAAAGCCCATAGCTCCAGCATCAACCATATCCATGTAGTTGGCTTTTTCGTTAAGCATAGTAAGCACCAACACTTTTAAACATGGTTTCATTTTAAGCGCCTCTCTGGTTGCAACCAACCCATTCATCACTGGCATTTCTATGTCCATAATTACCAAATCGGGCGAATGCTGCTCCAAAAGTTTCAGTAACACTTGTCCGTTTTCAGCTTCGGCTATAACTTTACCCAAGCCTTCGTTCTCAATCAGTAGTTTTATACCTTCGCGAAACAAGGAATGATCGTCGACAATAATTATTTTATTCATTTTTTTT
>CAYXQZ010000157.1:0-5718 GCA_964466415.1 uncultured Paludibacter sp. | reverse complement strand
AATATTATCTACATCAAAACCTACACCATTATCCGAATAACAAAAAACAATAGAATTTTTCAACACGTCACTATGCAGTTCAATGTTTGCATTCGTTGCATTGGAATAAGTTAATGTATTCTTTATTAACTCTGTAGCAATGCGATAAAGCATAAGTTCAGTTAGCTCATCAAAGCGTTGAAAAGTGTTTGTATCGAAATTGATTGCAAGTTTATTCGTATCGTTTATGCGTTGTGCAAAATCGCTTATGGCTTTCACAAAGCCTACTTCTTGCAAGTACTGCGAATTCAACCCGCGAGCTAATTCACGAGCAGTTTTAATGGCCATTTCGATACTGTAGTTTCCTTTTTCAGTAATCAACTTACGCTTATCGGGATCAGTTGTTTCCGAAAGCCACTGAAAATAGAGTTTAATGGTTGAGAGCAGCGGCCCCATACCATCGTGAAGCTCTGCCGAAAACCGATTGCGCTCGCGCTCTTCCACTTCCATCGTTATCCCAAGTAGCTTATGTTCACTTTCTTTGAGCGATGCATTTAAAATTGTAAGTTCCGATGTTCGTTCAGCAATAAGTTCCTCCAGCTGCTCATTTAAATTTGTAAGTGCTATCTCGGCATGTTTCTGAGCCGAAATATCGATATGAACACCATACATCAACAGCGGTTTACCATCGGTAGTCCATGTTCTAACTTTACCCTCTTGCCTAATCCACACCCAGTGACCTTTTTTATGTCGCATACGCACCTCCACTTTATGTACAGGTAGTTCGCCTGCAAAGTGACGTTTTAGCATTTCCTCGGCATAAGGAATATCGTCGGGGTGAGTGATTGATTTCCAACCATTTTTACCCAAAAAAAGCTGACCAATTTTTATTTCAGCACTCGCATATCCTAAGTTTTGAGCCCATATTTTATTGAACTTAGTTTTTCCTGTTTGCACATTCCATTCCAACGTACCAATACCAGCTCCTTCCAACACATCTTCTAATTGCAGGTTCGATTCCGACAGCGCTTCTTCAGCTGCTTTCTGTTCCGAGATATCTGTCAAAACACCAGTCCATACGGTATCGCCATTATGCATTTTTGTGGGTAGCGATTCAAAACGAACCCAGGTAATCTTCTCTTTGAGCAATAACCTCCCTACCCATCGGAAAGGTATTATTTTTTTGTTGGCTATTTCATTCGTCTTTTCAAACGAGTCGCGGTCGTCAGGATGTACCAAATCGCCGATTATATAGGGATTGTAATTGAATTCGGTACGTGTAATACCCAGTTGCTCGCAGAACTTATCTGTAGCAAATTCAAGAATATAAGCCGGGTTTTGGGAGTCTGTCCAACTTTTACCAGCCCTTTTCTTATTGTCGAAAGTACGAATGCGGTAAAGCCCTACGGGTTGATTATCGAAAATATCTTTGTAATACTGCTTTTCGGCGTGAAAATCTTTTTCGTTTTGGTTAAGCTCGTTTATCTGATTTATTAATTCTTGTTGAAACGAGACCAACTCTGTTACAAGCTTTTGAGCATCATCAATCGAAGATTGTTTGGCGGATTTGGATTGGGCAATAAAACCTTCGGCTTTACTTAACAATTTAGTATGCAAAAGCGTGAATTTTTTGTCCATAAACAACTCAAATGTGACATTTTTTTTTAAAATAATAAGGCAAAGATAGTAAAAAAAACCACCAAAAGCACAATGACTTATGGTGGTTTCTTTTGTAATAGAAAAAATACTTTATCTATCTCCGTTAATAATTTCCAATGTATCCGAAGCAATCATAAATTCTTCATCCGTTGGTGTAACTACCACTTTTACAGTAGAATCGGGAGTGCTAATCAGCACTTCTTTGCCTCGCGAACGTGCATTGAGCTCATTGTCGATTTTTACACCCATAAATGCAAGGCTCTCACAAATACGCTGACGAGTTCCTGTTTGATTTTCGCCAACGCCACCCGTAAATACCAACACATCAACTCCATTGAGAGCTGTAAGATACGATCCTATGTATTTTTTGATACGATATTCGTAAATATTGAGTGCCAAAATAGCACGTTCGTTTCCGGCGGCTACGGCTGCTTCAATCTCGCGCATATCCGACGATAAGCCCGAAACGCCCAACACACCGCTGTGTTTATTGAACAAAGTTGAAACCGAAGCGGAACCAATCATTTCTTTCTCCATAAGGTAAGTTACAACACCCAAATCCACATCGCCCGAGCGTGTGCCCATCATCAATCCTTCAATTGGAGTGAATCCCATTGATGTATCAACCGATTTTCCATTTTCGATAGCACAAACCGAACCCCCATTGCCAATATGGGCAGTAATCATTTTGGTTTTCGAATAATCCAATCCTAAAAAGTCGCAAGCACGCTTTGAAACATAACGATGGCTAGTACCGTGAAAACCGTAGCGACGAATACCGTATTTTTTGTATAACGAATACGGAATGCCATAAGTATAGGCATAATCGGGCATGGTTTGGTGAAATGCTGTATCGAAAACACCCACTTGCGGCACATCAGGTAGCAATTCGTTGATAGCTTTGATACCTGCCAAATTTGGTGGATTGTGAAGCGGTGCCATATCAATACATTCTTCAATTTTCGAAATTACTTCGTCGGTAATGAGCATACTGGAGTTAAATTTTTCTCCTCCGTGCACAATACGGTGCCCCACAGCATTAATTTCTTCCAACGAACTGATTGGTCCGTGTTTTTCGCTAGTCAAAACACCCAAAATATATTCAATAGCAATTTGATGTTCCAACACCTCGCCTTTGAGCACCACTTTTTGTCCATCGCGGCGCGTATGTTTCAAAAACGAACCTTTCATTCCAATTTTTTCGACACCACCAGAGCCTAACTCTTCTTTGGTGTCCATATCAATAAGTTTATACTTTACCGACGAGCTTCCGCAATTTAATACCAATATCTTCATTTTTTGTTCCTCCTCTTATTTAATGATATTACCTTGTTCGTCGTAGTTATAAAAACCTCGATTAGTACTCACTCCAAAATGTCGGGCACGAAACAAACGCAGCAATACAGGTGCTGGTTTGTATTTGATATTTCCATACTCGTCGTACAAGTTTTCGAGTAGTTTAACTACTTTTTCAATACCCATTTGGTCGGCAGTACGAAAAACACCTTGTCGGTGACCAAAACCTACTGTCATCACCTTGTCAATATCTTCAACACTGGCAATACCTTCCATTAAAATGCCACAAGCCTCATTGAGTTGAGTTAAAAACAAACGCACACTAATAAGCCCCGACGACTCCATAACAGGTACAAAATCGTGCGAAATGGCTTTGGCAAACTGACACACTTTTTCAAATGTATTGTCCGACGTATTGAGTCCGCGCACCACCTCTATAATGTTCGAATCGGGTGTGTTCGACATAAAATGAAGTCCGATACAACGCTCCTGAAACTGCAGTTCCGAAGCTAATTCGGTAACAACTACCGTTGAAACATTCGACGCAATAATTGCTTTTTCGGAAAGTACTTCTTCTAATTTCAAAAAAACTTCTTTGCGCTGATTTACGCTACGTTCGCCATTTTTATTGTCGTAACGTATGGCTTCAATCACAAAGTCGCAACCAGCAAAATCGTTATAATCCGAAGTGCCTTGAATTTTGGATAAAGTAGCTTTTTTCTCGTTTTCGGTCAAACCCCAGTTCTCAATCTTCTTATCTAATTTATCTCCAATCCGTGAATAAGCATTTTCGATGCTCGATTCGCAGGGTTCAAAAAACACCACTTCGATACCTTTGAGTGCAGCCGTTGTTGCAATTACACTTCCTTCCTTTCCACATCCAACCACGCCTATGCGCGAAAACAATGTACGGTTCCTGCTGCGTTTGCTCAGTCCGTACCTCTCAATTGCTTCAATAATTTCTTCTGCCATATTCCTCTTATTTCATTGCCTGATTGGCTGTAATTGTTATCATGCGTACTATATCGTCCACCGAGCAACCACGCGAAAGGTCGTTGATGGGTGCTGCTATTCCTTGCAAAATGGGACCAACTGCTTGTGCGCCCGAGAAGCGTTCCACCATTTTGTAACCAATATTTCCGGCTTGTAAATCGGGGAAAACCAACACATTAGCATGTCCGGCAATTGCACTTCCGGGTGCTTTGCTTTGTCCGATAGACGGAACCAGAGCAGCATCAGCCTGCAATTCGCCCTCAATTTGCAATGCAGGATTCATTTCGCGCGCTAAGCGGGTAGCTTCCACTACTTTGTCCACTAATTCGTGTTTGGCGCTGCCTTTGGTCGAGAAACTCAACATGGCCACTCGTGGTTCAAAACCAGCAACTGCTTTGGTTGTTTCGGCTGTCGACACGGCTATTTCGGCTAATTCTTTGGCTGTAGGATTTGGATTTACAGCACAGTCGGCAAATACCAACAAACCATCTTCGCCATATTGTGTAGCAGGTGTAAACATTAAAATTGCACCCGACACCACACTTATTCCTGGTTTTGTTTTTATAATCTGAAAAGCCGGACGAAGCACATTGCCCGTCGTATTTTGAGCTCCAGCCAATTCTCCATCAGCATCACCGTTTTTAATCATCAAGCAACCCAAATACAAGGGGTCTTTAGCTAATTTAATAGCTTCGTCCTTAGTAAGTCCTTTGCTTTTGCGAATTTCGAATAACAAATCGGCATAAACAGCCATTTGCGGATCCGTTTCGGGATTCATTATGGTTGCTTGGTTAATCCATTTCAAGTTGTTTTCGGCAGCAAGTCGGAAAATTTCTTTTTCGTCGCCAATTAAAATGAGTTTAGCAGCTTTTTCTTGAAGAATAATATCCGCCGCTTTCAATGTGCGTATTTCAGTTCCTTCGGGCAAAACAATGCGCTGCGGATTCGCTTTAGCGCGTTGCATAATTTGATCTAAAAGTTTCATTGTTAATTGATTGAAATATAATTATTGTTGTAGAATTGTCCGAAAACGATAGGTCTGATTTGCGCCACAAAGATAGTACAAAAATAACTAATTGCAATGTCGACATTGCAATTTAAGGTCAAAAAATTATATTTTGTCAAAAAACGAAGAAAAATGAGCAAAAAATAAGGAAGGAAAAAGCGGTAAAAGTACTCGTTTGATATTTACAACACGCAAAATCTAACAAATAATTCATACTTTTGGCGATTAAAATATGATAATCTGACAAATCAACAATCTTCAATAAAAATCGAATAAATGGACTTGACGTTTTCGATGTGGCTATTAGCCATACTTTCGGCCATTATGATAGGCATGGCTAAAACCGGAGTAAATGGCTTGGGGACACTGGTCGTGCCCATTATGGCCTTTATATTTGGTGGAATGCCATCGTCGGGGTTGGTGTTGCCCATGCTGATAATGGCCGATGTGTTTGGCGTGGTTTATTACCACCGCAGCACCCATTGGAAAACGGTGCTTGGTGTATTGCCGTGGGCTTTTGCGGGAATACTGATTGGATTGATGGTTGGTAAAAATATATCGTCGCTAGAGTTTAAACAACTGATTGGAGTTCTTGTAATTCTGAGTTTGGGAGTAATGCTTTGGATGGAGTTTCGGAAAAAGAAAACCACCGAAATTGTACCACACAAAACCTCCGTTGCCATTCCGTTTGGCATTATGGGCGGATTTTCCACCATGATTGGCAATGCTGCCGGACCCATAATGAGTGTATATTTACTATCCAAAAATCTCCCCAAAAAAGAATA
>CAYXQZ010000156.1:0-7050 GCA_964466415.1 uncultured Paludibacter sp. | reverse complement strand
TCATCATCCCGTTTCAAATCCTCAAAAGGCGACTGTAATGCTTTGGCATTTCCTTCATCGCAAACACTCATAGCCACAATGCGAACAAAGCGTGAATTGGGCAATGTAATACTTGTTGCGCCGTCAGGAATTTCCAATCGATAGGCAAATAGATAACTATATTGATACAGTGCATCTTCGGTTGGTAAATGATGGTGCGAAGCCGCCCAAGCAATGCGTTGATTGCGAATGTAAGCCGGATGAATGGTTTTCAGTTTGTTACGCAGCGAATATGATAATTCGGCCACAAAACCTTCGAATTCACGATTATCCCACGATCCCATATAACCCGTCCAACCACCAATGGTTAGTGGTAATTCCTTGTTACCCGACTTAAACACAACATCCATATCTTCATCGGCAGCAGCCAATAAGTGCAGCACTTTTGTTCCTTTGGGTAAATCTATGGTTTGCCCCAAACATGCCACTGCATTGTAATCGCCCACTTTGCGCGAACCAATTGCGAATGTTACATTTCCCATTCGAACCGTATCTTCTATCATTTCGGCAGGATATGTTCCGCCTTTGCCATCCATGGTTCCACGGTGACCTTCGTTACGAGGGTTTCTATCATCATATCCATCTTCGCGATAGCTATTGTAACTAAAAATATCAGTATCGTATTTAAGTGCCAATGGTTGTGTTGATGCAATTAATGACTTTGCACCAGCAAATTTCAATACAATAGTTTTTAATTCATAAGGTTCAAAATCAACTGTTAGCGCTCCTTTTTTAGTTACCAATGGCATGTTCAACGTTCGCTCCACTCCATCGAGCATAGCTGCTGAGGCAATTGGCAATGCTGCTGAAAGTTTTACAGCTTTACACGCCACGCCATTCAATTCTTGCATACGCACAATAATTCCAGAGCCATCTTCAGCCCTTTTTACAGCTTGAATATTTACTTGGTCGCTGCTTATTTTTAGCAATGATAATGAATTGACCGAAGCCTTGTGTTTAGGTACCTCAAAAACTGCTGGGCGTTGCTCAAAGCGCATGGCTTCCCACTGCGTTTTGGCTTGTCGCCAGTCGGCTTTATGACTTGTAATAGCAAACTTAAACTCATGACGACCCCAATCTTGCCAACGCATTTCGCTCATAGTGCCATCGTCGAGCACTTCCTGTACACTTTCTTTGGTGTCGGGACCATGAATCAGGGTCAATCGCATGGTATTATCGTCCACTTTATCGCTGCCATATTTGGCTCCGGTAAGAATGGAAACACCAAAATCACCCGATTTATCTGTTAAATCGAACCACGAATGATGCGAAACTTCGTATTGTTTTTCTGTTCTGTTTCCACGTGTGATAGTTCCCAAACCAAGGTTGTAAGTAGCTTCGGGAGCATTGGCAGTGAAATGAAATGCTGCTTTGAGCAATGTACCACGCGTTTTCCAATCTATTTGGTTCAATGTTTCAACAAGACTCTCACCAGCTCCTGCCGAAAGTTGTATGCGTTGTTTAAATGTTGAACCTTCGTGCTCGCGTAGCACTTCAATAGCTACACGGAGAGGCCCATTTTCGACAATTTTAACCGAAATAGGATTAGCTACTACGCTGCGAGCTGGTTTCTTTATGTCTTTCCAGTAAATGCGCCAAGCTGGTTTTATGGCAGGGAAATCATCGCCAAATTCTAATTGTACAGGTTTTTCAAGAATTTCTTTACCTAATTTTTTATCAAAAACACTTGAAATATCACCGTTTTGGTCAATTTTAACCTGATAGTTTTTATTTTCCAAGTAATTTGTTTTAACCACTAAATCAGCATTTTTAAGTTGCGATTTTGCTTCGCGCAAGGAATATACAACTGCACCAACAGGTGGAAGATCTGCTTGAAAAAGTATGCGACGAATACCATCAAAACCAGTTGTAATTTGCGATGGCACTTCTTTTCCTTGATTATCGAAAACAGCAATAAATTCAGCTTTTGCAAAAGCGTTCGGAATAAATGCTTCGGTAATTTCTTTACGGGTAATTGATAGCGGATTATAAACAACGACAGGAACACCTGTCACATCAGTATTCAATGATTGAGCTAAAGCGCCAATGGCATCTTTGTACACACCGGCAAACTGATTCAAAGCAATAATGCCATCGTTCCAACTGTGTTCGTACACTTTTGGAATACTTGTTCCGGGTAGGTTGTCGTGAAACTGATTGCGAAGCATCAATCCCCATGCATTATTCAGGGCTTGTTGTGGATAAGTAGCGCCTGTCAACAGAAGTGCCGAAACAGCTGCACGTTCACTAGCATCAGCCAATAGTTCGGCATCACGATTTATTTTTTTGGTATAAGCTTGCGATGAGAGTACGCCTGTGGAATGTTCAATAAGTTGCAACTCACTATTCCATGTTGGAAGTTTTGCAGCTTGCTTATCGGTAATAGCCCTGAACATAAGGTCGGCTTGTCCTGAAATTACTTTAATTGGACCAGATGTTGCTAAAGATTTTTCAAGTGTCTCAAGATTCACTTTTTGGATTTGTCCGCCACGGTCAGCATTGTTTTTATCACCACCACCCAAATAGAAATAATCAATTGGAAGTCCTGATTTTTGCTCGTTAGCTTTTAATCGTTCTAATGTTTTTTGATCTGTTGAGTATACATTTTTATGATCACCAGCATAATTTCCACCATTCAAAGCAGCAATAATCGATTTTCCATCGGGTCCAATCCAGCGACCAACATTAAACGGAATGCCATTGGCCGAACCCCAAGTTAACTTCTGAGTAGAGAAACCCCTTATGCCACAATGGTTTAATACCGAAGGCAAAGAGTAAGGAAACCCAAAGCAATCGGGCAACATAAACTCACGACTTTCTTTACCAAATTCATTTTGGAAATACTGTGTTCCCATCAATAGTTGACGAATATTTGATTCGGTGGATGGTACATTTACATCATTTTCGACCCACGAGCTACCACTTGGATACCAACGACCTGCTGCCACCCATTTTTTAAGTTCTTCGTACTTTTCAGGATAATACTCACGCATCATCTGATAACGACTTGCTCCCGACCAGTTAAACACATAATTCGGATACTTTTCGAAAGCCGTAAAATTATCGTCCAAGGTATGTTTCAGAAAATCACGAATTACCAGTGGATACGACCACCGCCACACATCGTCGAGATGCGAATAAGGCACCAAAAACAGGGTTGGTTGTGTTAGGTCTATTGTCTTAGGGTCGATGGGCGCAATTGCTTTTTTAGACAGAGCCAATTGTCCGAAAGTATTTGAAATGAAGAAAACAAAACTAAAAGCAAGAAGCATTGAAATTCGACTTGCTTTTTTATAATTATGAAATTTAAATATCATGATTTGTTATTTTTTTTGGATTCAATTTTTTTAGGAAGCAAAAATAGTGTTAGGGTATTAAATTATGATTAATATTAAATTAATTGGAACTGAAAGGTCTGAAAAAACACAATAAGTTATAGATTCACAATGATTTATTCAATATATATTTTTTGCAAAAAGTCATAACCTCCCGCGTTTACTTTCAAAATATAATTTCCTGTTGCGATGGATTTCAAATCAACAAGGGCATTATTTTTACTAAAAGTTCCTTGATTCACAAGATTTCCAATTGTGTCATACACCGCAAAACAGGCATTTTGAAAAGGTTTAGACATTTCTATTCGAAAAGCACCTTTCGATGGGTTTGGATATATTTTTATACCAGCTTGTTGATAAATATGGTTAACAGCTGTTGAATTTGTACCATTGAAAAGCTCCGCATAAGGCCGACCGGGAAATGTTTCTAATTTTGAAATGAGTTTTGCTTTCAAATCATCGGCTACAGTTTTGTTTGAATTAAATAAATTTACCTGCTCGGTGGGGTCGTTTTTCAAATCGTAAAGTTGATCGCTTTCATAGTAGTGTGTGTAATTGGATGCTCCATAATATCCCAAGCTGGAATTTCGAACATAATACGGATAGGTATTTGTTTCGCCCGCAATAAAACTTGGAAATCGAATACCATTGTTAATTTTCTGTTGCGTAGCATTATCATAACGAACGCTAATGTATTTCCAATCTTTAGTTAAAGCAGCGCGCGCATAACCCAATTCGAAAAACAAAAAATCGTGAACAGCATTTGTTTGAGTACCCGAAATCACATTTTTCAGACTAACTCCATCCATAGTAGATGCTGCAGGCAAGGCACCAGCCAAATCGAGAAGAGTCGGCGTAAAATCAATATTCTGAACCAATTCTTCGTATCGTGAATTGGATTTAATGCCAGCAGGCCAATACATCATCAAAGGCACTCGGATGCCTCCTTCGTACAAAGTTGTTTTGCCATGATTGTATTCGCCATGATCCGAAGTAATTATAATCAAGGTATTTTCGAGCAATCCTTTGTCACGTAGTTTATTCACCACAGCACCTACGGCATGGTCGAACCAACGTAACCAAGCCGCTTTGATATCTTTATCGGGCATTCCATTTATTTCTTGCAATATAGAACTGCGACTAGGAAAATAAGAATAATCGCCGTTGATATAACCCGATGAAGTAAAAAATGGATTGGCATCTAAACCCCGTACTTGTTTGCCGTTAACAATAGTCCAGGGTGCTGGGCCGTGAGGCAATGTTTCGCTATAATAAAGAAAAAATGGTTCAGTCCCTGCTTGATCAATAAAATCCAAAGCGGCTTTGTTTTTCCATTCCACATTATGCACATTGAGCGAATCGTTGTTAAGTTCTTTTAAATTAGCAGGATAAATGGCATTGGCATAATCAAAACCGTATGCTTTAATTCTATTCACCCACAAATTATGATTGTTTATCATAGCTGCATTTACAATGCTATTTTTGGGGTCGGCACCTTGAGTATATGTCATAAAACCATCGGTAGTAAGTTTACCTGTTTCCAAAAATTGGTGATCAATAACATGACTTTTACCCACAAATCCTGTGCGATAACCTGCTTTTTGAAGTAAGCGTGGCAGATTATCCATTGTTTTTTCTAATTCAATATTGTTTTCGACCCTTGTAAATGATCCAGTAGGATGTAGTTTCATAAACTCTGTTCCTTCGCATCGCCCTGCATATCGCCCAGTCAAAATTGAATATCTACTTGCTGCCGAAACTGTACTTGCCACATAAGCATTTGGAAAAATCATTCCATTTTTGGCTAAATTATCTATTATTGGAGTATGTACATTGGCATCTCCATTAAATCCAAAAGGTCTGGATTGCGAAGCCGACTTAGCTTCGATTGGAATAGAGCTTTGATCGTCGGTAAGTATAAAAACAATATTGGGTCTACTGCCTTGAGGATTAGCGGCTGTTAATGACAAACTTAACAACGATTGACAAGTAATAAATGCTCCTTTTGTAATTATGAAATTACGATTGTAAAACGACATAATGTATTGATTTAATTTTAAAAACAGCCAACAATTTCTTGTTGACTGCACAAATATAAATACAATACATTAATAAATAATTAATTAAGGATTAATGCGGGAGTAAAAATGAAGAATTTTCAGTTTTTATTCAATTATCAAAGACATTAACTCAATTTTAATCAATTATTAATTGCTAACATCTATCTTTGAGGTCTGAATACAAATAATAGCAACACATTGTATATGCAAATTCAACCTTCAAAAACAAATTTAGCACTTGTAGCATCATTGACAGCAATTACGCCTCTTGTTGCCAATTCGAACAAAGCAGAAAAAATCAATATCCTTCTTATCATGACCGATCAACAGTCGTGGGATGCGGTAGGTTATGCTGGGAATAAGGTAATTAAAACGCCAAATCTCGATCGACTAGCAAGTGAAGGTGTGAATTTTAGTCAGGCAATAACTGCTTGTCCAGTGAGTGCACCTGCTCGCACATCAATTTTAACGGGCAAACTACTCGAAGCGACTACAATTAGAGGCAATAATGATATTCATTCCAACGATTGTTTTTACCCAACTTTCGACGAAATACTCGCAAAAAAAGGATACACTGCTGAATATCACGGAAAATTTCATTCGCCCGAGTATATGGCCAATGTATATGCAAATCCAACAATAAACGGCGTAAGTGGATTTGATCAAGTTGTAAAATGGGAACAAAATTATGTAAAGTTTTTAAGTAAAACCATCGAAAAACGACCTTTAAAAAAGGATGAACTCTACGAAACTTCATTTTACGGAGGAAATATACCCTACAAACCTGACCCAACAGATTCGAAGTACGATATGCTGCAGTCGGGAAAAAAGTTAGATATTGATCCCAAAGAAAAACGAAGTCAGGCCGATGTTCATGGTGTGCTCGATTTAGATGCCAATTACACCATTACTGCCATACAGGGGCAAAATACAATTCAGGCATTGGAGCGTTTAAAAGACAAGCCCTTTGTACTAACAGCTTCTTTTCACTGTCCACACGTTCCGATAACTCCTTCTGAACCATATAGTTCGATATATAAACCAAAAAATTTGATACCCTATTCATCAATTTCCGATAAGCGTTCGAATTCGCCCTACCAACCCAATATTGACATTGTACCTTACAACGATAAGGCAAAAGTGCAGTATATGATGGCCAATTATTACGCATTTGTAACAGAGATTGACGATTGGGTTGGGAAAATTCTAAACAAACTAGATGCACTGAATTTGTCACAAAACACCTTAGTAATTTTTGTATCAGACCATGGCGAAATGCTTGGAGCACACGGCATGCGTGGCAAGTTTTGTTTTTACGAGGAGTCGGTTCGCGTACCGTTTTTAATGCGGTTTCCAGGAAAAATTCCTCAAGGAAAAACTATTACAACGCCGGTTTCAATTCTCAATATTTTCCCAACAATACTCGACTATGCAGGTTTAATAAACATTCCTTCAGATGGGTATTCGATGCGTGGAATAATGGAAGGAACAGCTTCACCGAAGTACGATTTCGCTATCTCGGAATGGGTGTGGACAAATGAAAATGTTCCCTCGTTGATGATACGCACCGAAGATTGGAAATTAATGACAACACACCGCACAGGAGGCAAAAATGT
>CAYXQZ010000155.1:0-7154 GCA_964466415.1 uncultured Paludibacter sp. | reverse complement strand
TTTTTGCCCAATTTAGCTCCCGAACGCTATTTCTTTGTAAGCAATAACGATGAAAGTCTTAAACGCATTCTTTTTGACTTGACGGATATAAAAAATCTAGAAATTGATGGTCAAGGGTCACATTTTATGTTAGATGGTTATCTATCTCCATTTTTGTTGAACTTTTCTAAAAATATCACCGTAAAAAATCTTTCGTTCGACTATAAACGAACTTTCCATTCCGAAGGTAAAATTATTGCTTCGTACAAAGACAGTATTGATGTGGAATTTTCGGCGGAATATCCATATTTTGTTGATAATAATAAACTTATGTTTACCGGCGATAAATATATAACTATGGATTGCGCCGGCAAATTGCGCAAAGAATTCTACCCATTTTGGCATTTACTTGAGTTCAAAGCCAGCACACGTGAACCACACGCAGGATTGGAGTATCTACCGGTTCAAAATATGATTGTAAAAGAAGTAAAACCCGGTGTTGTTCGCTTGTTTTATCCCCGTATGTCGGGTGTGGTAGGTAATACCCTGATTTTCAATGCCGAATATCGTTCTGTTCCCGGATTTATTATTTCGGATAGTGAAAACACCAAAATTCTAAATGTTACCATTTATCATGCCGGCGGAATGGGCGTTATAGGTCAACGTAGTAAGGATATTTTTTTGGACAGTGTTAAAGTAATTGCCCCCGAAGGGCGAATGGTAAGTGTAACTGCCGATGCTACCCATTTTGTGCATTGTTATGGCAAAATTACCATGCAAAATTGTATTTTTGAAAGTATGATGGACGATGCCACCAACATTCACGGCATTTATATGAAAATTGAAAAAATTATATCACCTACCGAAATTCTAGTAAAAAGAATGCATTACATGCAGTTTGGTTTTGATATTTTTAAACCAAAATCGAATATCGAAATTGTGAATCCACGTAGCTTAAATACGAAATCGGAATACGTAGTTAAAGAGTTGGAACGCTATAATAAAGAATATATACGCTTGGTTTTAACAAAACCTATAGCCAGTGATATAAAATTGGGTGATGCCGTTGCATCTATTGATTATAACCCCGAAGTGCTTATGACGCATTGTGTACTGCAAAAAAACAGAGGGCGCAATATGCTGTTGGGTTCGCGAGGCAAAACCATAATCGAGAATAATTATTTGCGTTCACATGCTGCCAGCATTACATTGGAAGGCGATGCCCGATTCTGGTTCGAGCAAGCTGGAGTGCGTGATTTAATTATCCGAAACAATACTTTTGATAATTGTAATTACGGTTTTATGTTTGGCGTTGGCGTACTTTTTACCGGTTCGGGTATCGAAGAAGATGAAAAGCAAAATAGCAAGTACAATCGGAATATTGTTTTTGAAAATAATACTGTAAATACCGTTGGACCAAATATTTTAAACCTTTATTCGGTGGATAATGTGCTTTACAGAAACAATAAAGTTACGAAAAGCACCAATCCTGAATACACCATTTCAGCAGATATTCAAAAGTATTTTGAATCCATAAAATTAGGACGATTTAAAATTGTCCATTCTACAAATATTAAAATTGAAGAATAGGAAATTTTCATCTAATAGGGAATTTAAGACTAAGTTTATGAAAAAATATATTATTGTGTTCTTATGTTTTGTGTCAATTGGTTTGTTTGCAAATCCATTGGACAAAGAAATTAACAACCGCTTGATGTGGATAAATGCTGCATCGTCTACGGCTGATACCTATATTGGATTCAGAGGAAAACTAACATTAGAAAATGAAGCCAAACTTGATGTACAACTTTCAGGTGCTTCTTCCTACACCGTTTGGGTTGATGGCAAAGAATTTACACAAGGTCCCGACCGGTTTCATCCGAGTTATCCCGAATATCAAAAACGAAAACTCAACTTATCGAAAGGCAGTCATCTTATTGCTGTTCAAGTACATTATGCCGGAATAGAAGTGCGCTATCACAAAGATATTAAGCCATTTTTGTATTTTAAAATGTTGGATGGAAATCTGGAAGTGCCGGTATTGTGGAAAGCCGATTATTTGAAAGGTTACATAGCCAGTGGACGACGAATTAATGGTAATCTGGGTTGGATTGAGTGGTGCGATTTAAATGCATTGCAGGAAAAATGGCAACAACCGGAATTTGATGACAACACGTGGCAACCAAGTGTTTTTGTGCAACGTGATTTGGGAGCATTTTCTGCTTCTCGCTTGGATGCAGTGAAGTTCATTCCGATAAAACCAAAGTTGATAGCACAAGGCGAATTAGCCGAAATTTATGGTGTTTTCAACGATTTACCTGGTTCTACTTTTTATACTCGTGACTTGGATTCTAAAAACTATCCACCCGAAGGCGTTTGGTATCGGTTCGACTTGGGAAAAGTAATGCTTTCGCGCGCTAAACTGACGCTTGATTTACCAAAAGGAACCATTGTAGAAATAGGGCACAGCGAATATTTACTCAACGGTAGGGTAACACCATGGATTGCCAATTCGGGAAGCGATACTTACAACTTGCACCGGTTTATGGCGCGTGGAGGCGTTCAGGAAATTTGTCCGGTTATTCCGCTGGGTGGGCGTTTTGTGGAAGTGCATATCAAAGCTCCAAAAGCAAAGGTAAAATTGCTCGATTATTCGTTTATTCAACGTTCGTATTGGAATTCGCAGCAAGGTTCATTCACTTGCGATGACGAGTTGCTTAATAAAATATGGCAAATTGGCGTAGAAACAGTTCAGAGCTGTGCCGACGACGCCATAACCGATAATCCAACACGCGAACGCGGTCAGTGGGTTGGTGATTATTCACCCAATGGCATGCGAATTATTGAAGCTGCATACACCGATAAGGCATTGCTTCGCAGAGCATTGGTTCAGGCGGTGCAGTCTGCTTTCGACGATGGCATTATTCAGTCGCAAAGTCCGGGACATGCCAGTTATATCCCATCGTTTTGCATGTTGTGGACCGAAGCATGTCTGGAATATGTGCGCATGACAGGCGATAAATCGCTTATAACGGAACTTCACCTGGCAGCCCGAAAAAACATGAATGCTTTCGATCAGTATTGGACAGCCGAAGGATTAGTCACTCCTTATTGGAATTTTATTGATTGGGGTTATGCCACCAATGCCGGAAAATCGGATATGGCACTCAATTTGTTTTATTTACAAGGATTGCAAGCCATGGAAAAATGGGAACTTGCATTGGGTGAAAAAGAATATGCCAAAAAATATAATACCCAATCGCTGGTGGTTGAAAAAACCGTTCAAAATTGGATGGATCAATTCAAAACTGCTGAAGGATACAATTATGATTCAATTGGTTACGACAGAACAGTGCTTGCTCTGAGGGCAGGTTTATTTGCTGATAAATATGTTCGTCCGACGGTTGAAGCCATGAAAAAGCATATGTTGAACTGCTTTCCAAACAATCCGGCAGCACCACGCTTACGAACCAGCGACTCTGATTTTTCGAGCAATCAACTGATTACGCCTTATTTTGCAGGTTTTGCTTTTCCATTGCTGTTCGAAAACGGCGAAGCTCAATTTGCACTCGATCAGTACAAATCCTGTTGGGGTTGGGGCATTAGCCAAGGCTTAACCACATGGATGGAAGTTTTTGATTTACGTTGGTCGCACAGTCATTATTGGTCGGGAGCACCCACCTGGCAACTTTCGCGCTATGTGCTTGGAATACTCCCAACGTTCGATAAAAAAATGAATTCGTTTACACTCGACCTAAAAACCGGCAATTTGCAACATGCTGAAGGAAAAATTCCATTACCAAGTGGAAAAATGGTGGATGTGAAATGGCGGAAAGTTGGAGAAAAAATTCAATATGAAATCAAAACAGAAGAGCCAATTGAAATAAAAATCATTCTTGCGAATAAAATAAAAGTATTGAAAATAAATAAAGTAAGCAACTTTCAATTATAATTATTCCTCCAGAAAATCAATATTGTTTCGTGAAAAAATATAAATGAAAAAATTAAATCTCCTCCTACTTTCATTATTCATAGTTTCTGCAGCTTTTTCAAGCCCCAAAACAATTTATGTGAAAGATTGCAGCAATATGTTGGATGCAACATTTACGGTGCGTAAAGCACTGAATGAGTGCAAAGCCAAAAAAGCTACCAAATTGGTTTTCCCAAAAGGAACTTACCATTTTTTACCCAATTTAGCTTTTGAACGGTATATGCATGTGACCAATAATGGCGAAGGTTTAACGCGATTTTTATTCGATATTACCGAATTTGAGAACTTAGAAATCGACGGACAGGGTTCACAGTTTGTGTTTGATGGCTATATAGTTCCATTTTTGATTAATAAATCAAAAAATATAACCGTTCGCAATTTATCCATCGATTACAAACGCACTTTTCATTCCGAAGGAATTGTTGTGGCAGCATATACCGACAGTTTGGATGTAAAATTTAGCGAGAAAAATCCTTATTTTGTTGAAAATAACAAGCTTATGTTTACCGGCGACGAATATGTTACTACGGATAATGCCGGTCGTAAGCAAAAACTATTTTATCCTTTTTGGCACATCGTTCAGTTTGATGCGTTGAGGCGTGAACCCGTTGCTGGTCTTGAATACCTGCCGGTTCAAAACATTGTTGTCAAAGAACTTCAGCCAAGCATTGTTCGTTTTTATTATCCCCGCCTGAATGGAACGGTGGGCAACACACTGGCTTTCAATGCCGAAAACAGAAGCGTATCAGCAATTGTACTTTCCGACAGTGAAAATGTGAAAATTATCAACGTAATTATTTATCATGCTGGCGGCATGGGCATTGTAGCGCAACGCACCAAGGATATTTTTATCGATAGCGTAAAAGTAACTCCTGCCAACGGAAGAATGGTAAGCACCACGGCCGATGCCACTCATTTTGTACATTGCACCGGAAAAATAACGATACTAAACAGTACTTTTGAAAACCAGATGGACGATTTTACCAATATACATGGTATTTATCAACAAATTGAGGAAATTATTTCGCCCACCGAACTGCTTATAAAATTGGGGCATTCCATGACTTTAGGTTTTGATTTTTTGTATCCAAACACACGCATTGAATTTGCTACTCCTGCCACACAAAACACCTACAGTACGAATAGTATTAAAAAAGTAGAAAAACTAAACAAGGAGTATTACATACTTACGTTGAACAATCCAATTTCGCGCGAAACAAAAGTGAAAGATGTGATTTCTTCTCTGGACCATTACCCCGAAGTACTTATTAAAAACTGCATTAGTCGCGGAAACAGAGGTCGTGGAGTGCTATTGGGTTCGCGTGCCAAAATGGTGTTAGAAGATAATTATTTCCACTCGCATTGTCCGGCGGTTTGTTTGGAAGGTTGTTCGCGCTTTTGGTTCGAACAGGCAGGTGCCCGTGATTTGACTATCCGCAACAATGTTTTCGACAATTGTAATTACTCGTTTATGTTGGGTTTGGGAGTTATACAAGCCGGTTCGGGACTCGAAGACCAGCCCTACACACGAAACGTATTAATCGAGAATAATAAATTTATTTCAGCCGGACCTTGCATTTTGAATTTACATGCAGTTGATAATGTGGTGTTTAAAAACAATAAAATTGAAGAGACGAAAGATTATCCGTTAGACGATGGATTAAAAAACTATTTTGAATCCATAAAACTGACTCGTTTTAAAATTACAAATTCCACGAATGTGGTTATTAAAGAATGACATTAAGAAAAATCAGAGGTCTTACAATTGATATTTATATTGTTTTATCAACTTATTAATGAGAACGTACTATTTATATATTTCAATTTTGTTTTGTTTTTTACCATTTCAGGTTTACTGTATTGATGGCGACCGCCTTCATCTGGAAAGTGACGGCGGAATGAGAAAGGGAACTATTTTCTTTGCACCCGAAACTGATTTAAGTTATCATAAAACAGCCACCGAAAGCAATGATATAGCTGGCACGGAAATCTACACAAGCTGGGGAACCATCGAGAAATTAGAAGGTGTTTATAATTGGAGTTACATCGATGATTTAATTTTGCGATACAAAGCGGTGGGAAAAAAAGTGGCTCTGCGTATTGCTACTACTAATTTTTCTATAAATGATGCACCCGCTTATCTATACAATCGATACAATGTTCGACGAATTGTTTCGGGTTACTGGGAAAATTTTGAAAAAGGCGATAAGGGTTATATAATTCATGCCGAAAAAACAACCAATGCTATTTCAGGAGCATTTTCAGTTCAAAAGAAATCGACCGTAAAAAAAGCGATGATTGAAACCGGAAATTCTCAGATTTTTGACACAAAAACAGGGATAGTTAATCCATCATTTCAGCCAAAATTGCCTGTATACAAGTATAAATCGCCCTCATTTTGTGTTCAGTTCGATTTTAAAGCCAACGGAAAAACCACTTTCTATGCCAAAGCCTATTCAAAGAATTTAGGTGTTCAGGGTGATTTTTATCAGGAATGGACCGCTGATGCTGCCGAGACTGGTTCGAGAACCATGGAATTTTCACCATTGAAAAATAGTACGGATTATAAGGTAGAAATTGGTATTGTAAACGGAGATTTGACTTTGGATAATGTGAATATTTGTGACATGAAAACTAGGTATCATGTAGGCACTTTATGTTATCCAAATTATTTCGACCCTATTTTTAAAGAAAAATATGAAGTTTTTGTTCGGACACTTGCGCAACGGTATAAAGACGAACCGACCTTGAATTCAATATGTGTGGGTGGTTTTGGACGTTGGGAGGAAATTACGCTTAGCGACGATGTGGAGCCGTATCGATTTGAAGATCAATGGACAACGTATGGCTTTACCAACCAAAAGTACATAGAACATATTAAATGGTGTATCGATATTTATAAAAAGCACTTTACAACTAAGAAAGTGTTTATGGGCGTTGTGGGTTGGTCCACCGATTCGTTTCGCGATCAGGTTTTAATTGATTGGAAAATAGGAAATTATGCTGCAAGTAAGGGTGTAAGCATAAAATATAACGGTTGGCAAGCCATGTGTGGCGATTGGGGACAGGAAACCACCGCTTTTTTTTATCAGATAAATCGTTATAAATTCGACCCCAATGTGTTTACAATGTTTGAAGAGGGTGGTCAAATAAACAATCACGGTTTAACCGAAATTATGGGTCA
>CAYXQZ010000154.1:0-7165 GCA_964466415.1 uncultured Paludibacter sp. | reverse complement strand
GAAACAAAAACACTCTATAAATGAAGCTTTTTTACTAAGTGTATCCATAATAATATATTTATCTTTGTCACAAATTATTTAATGAAAAAATCAATTTTTATGAGGCTTACATTAATTGCATTATTTTGTATTAGTACTCTTTATACATTCTCCGCTAAAAAATACCCTAAATTTATTTACAAAAACACACCTTTAGTTTTAACTGAAAACACTTTGTCAGATGGATTAGGAGCATTTAATGCTGAAGATTTACCAGCTCTTAGTCCTAAATGCAGTATTGAATTAAAAAAGGATGCAACTCCACTGACTCAGAAAATGTGGAATATTGCACTCCATGATGTTGAACTAAATTTGATAACCAACGATTATGGAACTTATTTTGCAGCCGGACGACGCTATACCGATCGAGTTTATACACGAGATATTTCTTATGCAGGTATTTTGGGATTAAATGCACTTTATCCAAAAGAGATGATGAAATCTTTGAGAGTTACAAGAGATGTCGTTTCCAAATTGGGATATAAAGTCTCCAGAGAAGAAGTTATTAAAGAAATTGATGCTCCATGGGAAATAATAGCCGAAGACAAAACAGAGGTGATGGCTCAATACAAGAGCAACAGCATAACTCGTCGTACTGACGATGTGGTGTGGATTTGGGCTGTTGATGATTTATTCAAATCTCATCCTGAAGTGGCTGATTGGAAATGGTTTTACAACAATGGGAAAAAGAATTTTGATGAATTTTATGCACCATGGTATGATAAAACGGATGGGTTATATAAAGCTCAAAACACATTTCATGACATACAATCAAGTGCATATCCCAAAGGATATTCGCAAGCTGATTGCGTTTTGTTGAAAAGCACTTCAACCAATTGTCTCTATTACAAAGCATTATTATCTTTGGCTAATGCAGCCAAAAAATGTAATTTACCCGATGAATCAAAAGCATGGAATCAAAAAGCCAAAGCTCTAAAAGCTTCCATAAATAAAGAATTAATGCTGCCAGATGGTACATTTACGTATTATAAAGATAGATATGGAAAAGTAATGCCAAACCAGCATAATCTGGGTACTGCATTTGCAATTATATTTGGGATAGTTGAGGGTAAAGCAGCAAAAAAAGCGATTGATAACTATCCTACATCCGAATTTGGCACACCACTTCAGTATCCTTTTATGGAAAATAAAGGCGATCACAATCAAGCTTCATGGCCATTTTGCGACACTTTTTTTCTGATAGCCAAAGAAATAGCCGATGGTAAAGATTATACGGGTTACAATGCTGCCTTGCTTGCGAGAACTATGGGAACAAAATTAGACCCCAAAAAAAATCCGGAATGGGGTGGATTTGGTTCATTCCACGAAAAAGTACAACTTCCTTCTGGTTTAATTTCTGGTTCTGGTTCGCAACTTTGGACATCGGCTGCATTTATGAATATATGTTTGAGGGCAAATTTGGTTGATTTCAAGAAAAATAAATAATATGATTTTCGAAAACAAATCAATTCTCATAATTAAAGATGTAGTTCTCTGCTAAGTGTGGAAAAAATGCTTTTTGTCTTGAATTTAGTGAACAAAGATGCTTCAAGAAGTCATAAAAGTTAGATTTATAAGATTGAAACAAAATCACTCTATAATTGAGACTTTTTTAATTGGTTCTTTAACTTGAATTTGAGTTACTTTGTCACTAAATTAATTGCAAAAATTTATACTATCTTAAAAATAACGAATAATGAATTTTAAATCTAATCAAAGTAAAAGTACTATCTTATCATGTAAGAAGTATTATTCTGTGGTTGTACTTATTTTGCTTTGGGGGTTTTCACCTCACCTAAAAGCAAACAATGAGATTCAGAAACCAACAGAAGTTACACAACAAAAAAAATCTGTCAAAGGAACAGTTCTTGATGAAACCAATGCACCTATGATTGGCGTGAGTGTTGTTGAAAAAGGTACAACCAATGGAACAGTAACTGACTTAAATGGGAATTTTGAACTTAAAATTTCTACATCAAATGCTAAAATTGTTCTTTCATACATTGGTTATGAAGCAAAAGAATTAACAATACAAAATTCAGATCTTAAAGTTCAATTACTCCCTTTCTCAAAGAATATTGAAGAAGTAGTGGTTGTGGGTTATGCCAGTCAGAAAAAGCAAAGTGTAGTTGGATCAATTGCACAAACAACGGGTGATGCGTTAAAAACCAGAGGTGGTGTAACCGACATGGCTAATGCATTGAGTGGTGCTATGCCCGGAGTTACTGTACTTACTCCTGCAGGAACCCCTGGAGGTGGAGCTGGTTCAGATCCATTGATTTTGATTCGGGGTATGAATACGTGGAATGATGCTTCGCCACTTGTTTTAGTAGATGGTGTTGAGCGTAAAATGAATGATGTTGACATGAATGAAGTAGCATCGGTATCTGTATTAAAGGATGCTTCGGCTACAGCTGTATTTGGTGTGAGAGGTGCTAATGGAGTAATTTTGATTACCACAAAGCAGGGCAGCAGTGGAAAACCGAAAGTAAATTTGGAGATGAATACTGCTTTTAAATCTGTTTCAAAAGTTGAAAAACAATTAGGATCTTATGATGCCTTATTGGCACGAAATTATGCATTGGTAAACGAATTACCTTTGCCAATGCCTCAAGCCAATTGGAATACCTATTATACACCCGACCGGATTTTAGGTTATTTTAGAGATCAAACCGACCCATTGAAATACCCGAATGTAGATTGGGCATCGTATATGTTGCGTCCTTATACCAAAACGGATAAATATGCTATTAATATTTCGGGAGGTACCGACTTTGTAAAGTATTTCACTTCAATTTCGTATGTTGCCGATGGCGATATTTTAAAATCGGTTCCAAATCCGAAAGGTTACACACCTGAATTTAACTACAAAAGATATAACTTCCGTACAAACCTGGATTTTAACCTTACTAAAACTACTCAGTTTAAAGTAAATTTGTCAGGATATTATGGAAAACAACAAGCCCCCGGTTCAGGTATTGGACCTATTGCTTCAGGTATATACCGACATACACCTACTTCTATTCCTGTATATCCTGATGGTACATTCGGTTCCGACGAGGCAACTTCGGATGCTTATGGAGTTAATGTTTTTCGTTTATTACAAATCTCCGGCACAAAATCAACAGGTCGTACTTCATTAACAAGTGATTTTGAGCTTACTCAAAAATTGGATTTTATTACCAAAGGCTTAACAGTAAAAGCAAAATATTCGTATGATAACTATTTTACAACATCAGGTGTAGATATAACAGACAATGAAAATGTTGTAACAAAGCGGTTTGACATTCCAACAAATACATGGGTAACAACTTCACCAAATATTGGAACGGATGGTTTTGATGTTTTCCCTTCGCCATTGGGGTATTCTGCTGAGAATACTGGAAATGGAACTCAGAGACATGTATATTATGACATTTCACTGAATTATAACAGAAGTTTTGGTAAAAATAATATTGGAGCGTTGGCATTGTTTAGCCGACAAGAAGCTGTAACTGGAACCAACTGGCCTGTTAAACGTGAAGACTGGGTGGCTCGTGTAACCTACAACTACGATGAAAAATATTTAGCCGAAGTAAATGGGGCATACAATGGTTCGGATCAGTTCGGGCCGGGACATAAATTTTCACTTTTCCCATCATTAGCGTTGGGATGGAGAATCTCGGAAGAAAAAATTATCAAAGAGAATGTTCCACAAATATCAAATTTAAAAGTAAAATACTCTCTTGGTTTAGTGGGAAATGATAATTTAAGGGATATTCAATGGGGTTATTTAACAACGTGGAGGAACTGGGATAGGGCGAATACTGCTGATGGAGCATTTCAACAATTTGGTTATCCAAACTTTGGTTATTCACCTTATTATTCAAATATTACCGATAATAAATTGCCAAATCCGGTTTATTTGGAAGGAACTCCCGGAAATCCGAACTTACAATGGGAAATGGCCAGAAAACAAAATATTGGAGTTGAACTTGGCTTGTTCGATGGTTTATTTACAGGCACGGCCGATTTCTTTAACGAACATCGTTGGAACGTTTTAATGGTAGGTTCTACCATTACGGCATATCCTACTTATGTTGGTGCTATTGCTCCTCCTTCAAATCTTGGAATTATAGATTCTCGTGGTATGGAGTTGGAATTTAAACTTCAAAAGAAATTTAGAAAAGTGAATTTATGGGCATCCTACAATTGGACACAAGCTATTAATAATATAGTAAGCAAAGCAGATCCTGAATTAGCACCTGATTATCAAAAGCAAGCAGGTTATTCTATCAATCAGAATAATACAATTATGACTGCAGGTATTATGACGAGTTGGGATCAAATGTACACGGTTGCTGGTTATGATGGGTCAATAGGAAACAATAAAAATGGAATTCCCGGCGATATTTATTTAGTAGATTTTAATTCGAATGGGGTGATTGACAAATATGATGCTGCTCCCAATGGTTATTCAAGTTATCCACAAAATACCTACGGTTTTTCATTAGGTGGCGATTATCGTGGATTTTCAATCATGGTACAGTTTTATGGAGTATACAATGCTACTTTGATGCAAGGGATGACTTACGAGTTTATAAACAACTCACCAACAATTACGCAACTTACATTGGATAGAACATACCAACCAGAATATCAAAACGGAACACCTGACTATCCTTCATTATCCATAAAAAGAACATCGCTTAAAGGAAATAATATCTTGGGGTATGGATCCAGTATGAATTTTGATGCTTCGTACTTGCGTTTAAAAACTGCTGAATTTAGTTATACTGTTCCAAAGGCATTTTCAAAAAAGTTTTTAATTGAGAATATGCGGTTTTATGTGAATGGAAACAACTTGTTTTTCTGGAGTAAACTAGCTGTAGATATTGAAGGTGTAAGTCCCAGCACCACCGTTTATCCGAATTCAAAGAATATTAACCTGGGTTTAAGTATCACCTTTTAATTTATTTACAATGAAAAAATATAAATATTATATTCTAGCGGTAATAGCAATAAGCATATTTTCGGCATGTACGGATTATTTAACGCCGCCACTTGAGTCGGCTAAGTCAGAAGCCGACATTTTTGGAAACTACAGCTCTTTTCAAGCATATACAGATCAACTCTACCTTCACATTACTGACCCAATGGATATGCAAGCATCGGACGGATGCTTTGGTGGTGAGGCCATAGGTGCACTGGTTGCTACAACAGGTGGCCGGGCAATAATTGGAGATTATGCCAGTTGGATGAATAGGGGATTTTTTGGTGATGGGAGTAGAAATGTAGCACAAGGAATTTGGGGTTTTGGATGGCGGGGAATAAGAAAAGCCAATATTGGAATTAAAAATCTTAATTTTCTGATGCAGTCTTCAGCAACAGAAGATCAAAAAGAATTAATAAAAGGTCAACTCTATTTTTTCAGAGCATACTTTCATTTTGAACTTTTGTCTGCCTGGGGATCAATTCCTTATATCAATACTGTTATGGGTGATGGTGAGTTAAATATGCCACGTTTTTATGAGTATAAAGGTAAAAAGAATTATCAGGCTTGTACCGAATACCTCGTTCAGGATTTAGATTCAGCAATCAAATATTTACCAGCCTATTGGCCAAATGATGCAACCGATAGAGGACATGCCACAAAAATAGCTGCCTTAGGATATAAAGCACGAGCTTTACTTTATGCGGGTTCACCATTAATGAATGAGGCATCGGGCAATGCAGCTGTTTCTGATCCGGGCTTTATGAAAAGAGCCGCCGATGCTGCCTGGGAGCTAATCAACCTGAGTAGAACCACTTTCATGGCAGATGGTACTACCAAAGCTTGTGATTTAATGCCCTGGAATCAATACGATCAAATGTTTGCCACAACCGATGGAACACATCCTTGGAAACAAGAAGTTATCTGGGGCAAATACAGGTTTACCAAAGGCAGTACAAATTTTACCGGAAGAGTCGGAAGAATTCACGTGCCAGACCCTTCCATATTTGGTGGTATTCAATTACAAACGGTTACGCAAAATTATACGGATATTTTTGAAATGGCTGATGGTACTTTGTATAAACCCGAATATGATAGCGATAATACTAAGCGTTGGGATTTCAGAGATCCTCGTTTCAGAAAAAGCATTTATGTTGACCGTGATATGGCTGGATTGGATCCAACCACAAAATTGGCCTTATTCTCGTCGGGAGGTGTAGGAGGAGTTGGTCAAACCAAAGCTACCAGCCTCACACCCTATATTATACGTAAATTTTGGCCCAAAGGTGTGAATGCAAAAGATGCTGCATTAACAGGGGCTACTTTATATAATAATTTTCAATTTATGGTTCCATTAATGCGTTTAGCAGAAATCTATTTAATTTATGCCGAAGCAGTTAACGAAGGGTATGGCAGTCCTACGGCTAAAGCAACAGGTGCCGACATTACAGCTGTAGATGCTGTTAATATTATCAGACAACGCGCTTACGAAGGTGCGTCATTCAATGGTAACCCAATTTCATGTCCATTGGCTACTACCGGTGCCAACGCATACCAACCTTTGGTTGAAGCCATTGGCCCCGGAGCATTTACCCGCTTAGTACTTAACGAAAATGCAGTTGAAACTACTTTTGAAGGCCGATATTGGTACGATTTGCGGAGGTGGAAACTGGGTGAAAAGTTCAATCAAACTCCTGTTTATGATATGCAATTTGATAAAGACTGGACTCCATCTTCGTTTGCCCGAAAACAAATTGCAACCCGAATTTTCGAATCCAAACATTATTGGATGCCATTTCCACTGGCACTAACACAAATGTATGTTGATTTTCCTCAAAATACTGGTTGGTAACTAATTACTATAAAAGAAAGAACAATGAAAAAATATATAAGTAGATTATCTATATTGCTGTGCCTTTTTTTGGTACTGCCGCTTTCGGCTCAAAAAAGAGATAAAAAAGGCAAATCGGGGAATGGTGAGTCGTCAATTGTCGATTATAAAACTCAAAAACCGACAAAAAAAGTAATTAAAAGTTTAGTGTCAGGTCAGGTTTTCGACGAAAAAGGAAATCCTGCTGTAGGTGTAATTGTTACGGCCAATGAAGGTGCTGACCAAACAACTACAGATGCTGAAGGCAAATTTAGTATTGAAAT
>CAYXQZ010000153.1:3663-7204 GCA_964466415.1 uncultured Paludibacter sp. | reverse complement strand
AAACATTCCGACACTTCGGATTTGCCATTTTCGTACCTTATCGAGAATGCCACCGAAAGTTTTTTGGTTCCAGGCGTTAACCTCCGCAGTGTAGGTACCATACGCGATGCTCAAAAATGGCCAAAGCGTGATAACCGCAAGGATAGTCATAAAATTGACCCTATAAACTTCAATCTGTTAAGTCCTTACACCATTGGTAAAATGATGAAGGGTGTGGAAGTGTTGTCAAATTTAAAACAAATTGCTGGCGAAACAACGGATGTTTATACCTATCAGAATTGTAGTATCAAAAATTCATCACTCCGTCATGGCTTGGAATTATATACTATTGGCATTCATAAATTTTTAGGGAATTCGCTTATAACTCGTTTAAAAAATGCAGATTTAAGCTCCATAGATAAAGTTCGTGAACGATTAAAACCCGATTTTGAAAAAGGTAGCGGCGAATGGATTGACCTTTCGGGACTTATTGCACCCAAAAAAGTAATCGACGAACTGTTACTTCAAATTGAGACAAATCAATTTAACCTTACTGACATTCAATACGAATTGGATAATATCCATTTGGAGTATTATGATTATGAATGGACGTGGGCAAAAGAAAAGTTGGAATCATATTGGAATAAATCGATTGCCGAAATAACACTAAACGATATAATATCAACTATCGAAACTTGGAAAGCATCGGTTGTGAAGCTCGATAAAATGATATACAATGATGCCAATAAGGAATTTAATCTGAATTCGAAAACTGGTTTTGGTGTTGATGGTAATGAGGAACAAAAACACAAGGATTTTGAGTCGGTACGTGGAAATTTTGAGAATAATCCGTTTGTGCTCGAAGTACAAAACCATATCAAATTAAAAACCGAATTAGGTGATGAGTTGATTGCAAAATTGAAGTTGAGTTTATAAGGTTAGTACAGTTTACAAGGTTTGTAAAGTGCTGGTTAATAATTAGATTGCTTTAATGAGAATAAAAACAAAATACATATTCTTGATAGTTTTATGTGCTACACTTTTTTCGTGTAAAGCTCATAAATCAACAGTTGTAGCTAATGCTGAGAAAACAGTTGTTAACGACGAAGAGTATACCCGTTTTATGACCTTTTTTTACGAAGGGATTAAACAAAAAGAAGACCGTAAATTTGACCAAGCGCTCGAAACATTTCGAATTTGCGAAAGTATAGATTCTACTGATGGAGGCTTACAATCGGAGCTGGGGCAGCTTTATGCTGCTATGGGACGAAAAGACGAAGCGCTACTTGCAAGTAAAAAAGCGTACGAGAGTAATGTGAAAAACTGGTGGTACAATGTGAATCTGATTTCACTTTACGCTGCTTTGCAAAAGCCGAATGAGGCAATAGAGATAGCTGCAAATTTAGAAAAACACTTTCCCGAAAAGGAAGATGTTTATCAAATATTAAGTTCGCTTTACAGGCAAACAAAGCAGCCTGCAAAAGCCATTGAGGCACTTAATAAGCTCGAGAGTATAGCAGGTATTGATGGTTCGCTATCAATGGAAAAGTTTAATCTATACTTGGAACTAAAGCAGAATAAAAAAGCCATTGCCGAAATTGATAAATTATCAGCCAAATTTCCCTCGGATATGCGTTTCAAAGTGCTGCGTGGCGACATTTATATGTACCAAAAAATGCCTGAAAAAGCGTATGAAATATACAAACAAGTTGAAGCAAATGAGCCGGATAATCCGTATGTATTTGTTTCATTATCTGAGTATTACAAAGAGAAGGGCGATACCGAAAATTCGAAGTTGAATATTGTGAAAGCATTGAAACTCGATGCTTTGGAAGTGGAACAAAAAATAACCATATTGGGCGATTATGTAAAAGATTTAGTACGCGATACCGTGAAGCTCGACGAAACAGAATCCTTGTTTAAGTTATTGCTCGACCGCTATCCGCTCGAAGAGAAGGTATACGATTATTATGCTGTTTTTCTGCAATTTCGCAAACGATACCCTGAAGCATTGGCAACATACGAAACCATGTTGAATATTGATCAAAAAAACGTACAAACGTGGATGCAAATTATTCAAATTCGCTTGCAGGAACAAAATTTCGCTGAATTGCAAAAGGCTGCAGACAGAGCCATAGGTATTTTACCCGACATTCATCAGTATTATTTTTACAAAGGAATAGCCGAAACGCAATTGAAAAACTACAAAACGGCTCTCCAAGCCAATAATAAAGCCTTGAGTTTAGTAAAAGAGGAAGAAAAACCTGTAAAAAGTGATTATTATGCACAAATTGGGGATATTTATTACAAAATGGATAGTACCGAACGCGCTTTCGAAGCTTACGAAAAGGCATTAGAGGCTAATCCTTCCAATATTTATGTAATGAATAATTATGCATATTATTTATCCGAAAAAAATCAGAATCTTAAAAAGGCCGAAAGTTTAAGCGCTAAAACTATAGAGAAGGAACCAAAAAACAGTACGTTTTTGGATACTTATGCTTGGATTTTTTACCAACAAGGAAATTATTCCTTAGCAAAATTCTACATGGAACGTGCTATCGACAATGCTGATAAAAAACAAGATACTACGGTAATGTACGAGCATTATGGCGATATTTTGCTGAAAACGGGTAATGAGAAAAAAGCACTCGAAATGTGGAAAAAAGCGTATGAGTCCGAAAATAAAACGGATGCTTTGAAATTGAAAATTGATAAATTAACTGAAACACTGAAGAAAAATGAGAAATAAATATCGTAGAACTGGTGCTTTTTTAGTTATAAGCATTTTGTTTCTATCTCTTACTTTTACAGCTTGTAAAACTAAAAAAGCTTTGGTGCAAACCGACAATGTGGACCACAAACTAATGGAGCAAGTGGAGAAAATACAAAATGCAGAACCTAAGTTTGCATCTGCCAATGTAAGCAAAATGACGGTTGCATTGGAAGTTGGCGGACGAAAATTCAACACATCGGCTAGTTGTAAAATGCGTACCGATTCGGCCATACATGTATCTATTCAGCCTTTTATGGGTTTAGAAATGTTTAAAGTTGAAATTCTCAAGGACAGTATGCTGGTATTCGACAAAGTAAATAAAAAATTATATACGGTTCCTTTTGAGTTTTTTAAAACAAAATTTGGACTAACTGTAGGTTTCTCTGATTTACAAGCTATACTGTCGAACCGATTTTTTACAGTAGGCAAAACTGAACCCGATTTGGTGAATTGTAAAAAGACGGAAAGCATTACCAATCAGAATATAATTGAGTATCGTACCGATGAAATGATTCAGCAAATACTATTAAATGCAACCGACCGTATTGAAAAACAAGATTTAAAAGCTCTGAAGTCGGATTATAAAATGACTGTTGCTTACAGCGATTTTGTGCAAATCGACAAATTTATTTTTCCACAAATAATTAATATACAGGCATTAAATAGCAAACGAAACCTATCGTTCGACTTTAAAATTACAAAAGCAATATTCGATACAGAATTGAACTTTAGCAGTATCGACCGAACTAAATATACCAAAGGCGATATTAATCAGTTAATGAATAA
>CAYXQZ010000153.1:0-3563 GCA_964466415.1 uncultured Paludibacter sp. | reverse complement strand
CTTCTGCTTCTTTGCCTTGTCCTTCCTTTACAAGCTCAAAGCGTAAAGGAACTCGAATCGCAGCGCAAGCAAGCATTGAAAGTACTCGAGACTACTAATAAAATGCTGAACGAGACTAAAAAGTCACAAAAAAGCTCGCTAACAAAACTGACCATTATAAATAAAAATATCAATGAGCGAAAATCGTTGATAAAAAATATTTCGACTGAAATTGTAGCGCTCGATAGTGAAGTAACCCGCTTAAACCAAGAAAAAAAGGTGCTTGAAAGCCAATTGACGAAGTTAAAAAAAGACTATGCTCGCATGGTACAGGAGGCACATACCAACCGAAGTATCTATGCTAAAATAATGTTTATACTTTCGGCCGAAACTTTTGATCAATCGTATCGTAGAATGCGTTACTTACAGGAGTTTCAAGAATACCGCAAGTCTCAAGTTCGAAAAATAGAGGGTGTAAAAATTCAAATCATTTCGAAGAGTGATAGTCTTGTTCGCAATAAAAACACCAAAGTGGTTGTTGTAAAACAGAAAGAAGCCGAAGCAGTAAAATTATCGAAGGATGAAAAGATTGTGAAAGTGCAACTTACTGACTTAAAAAAGAAAGAAAGTAAACTCAGAGCCGATTTGAAAATTCAACAAAAGAAAGCAGCCGATTTAAATAATAAAATTGCTAATATTATTGCTGCCGAAATTAAAAAAGCCGAAGCTAAACGTAATGCCGAGAAGCAACAACAAATATTGACTCAAAAGGCAATAGAAGCTAAAAAAGCTGCCGATGCCAAACGTGCCGAAGAACAACGGAAACGAATAGCTGCCGAGAAAGCAGAGGAAATTAGACGACTTGCCGAGGAAAAAAGTAAGGCTACTAATTCCAAAGAAGCCAAAGCCGAGGTGAAAGCTGCCGTAAAAGCCGAAGAAATAGCCAAAGCCGAAGCTAAAGAAGCGGCATCCGAAGCAAGTAAGGCGGAAGAAATTGCCGAAAAAGAAGCAAAAACTCCTGCCAAAAGTTCAGCTGTTTCGGCACTCACCAAAGAGGAAACATTAATCTCTGGGAATTTTGCAGCCAATAGGGGACGATTGCCATGGCCAACATCCAATGGTTATATTAGTGGACATTATGGCGTGCAGGCGCATCCAGTTCTAAAACATGTAACCACAAACAATAAAGGCATTTACCTACAAACACCAGCCAGAAGCAATGCAAGAGCAGTTTTTGAAGGTACAGTTACACAGCGATTCTCCATTCCGGGCACAAATAATGCTGTAATAATTCAACATGGCGAATTTAGAACTGTATATGCCAACTTAACCGAAATTTATGTAAATGTAGGCGATAAAGTATCGGCAAAACAATCGATTGGTCGGATTTTTACAGACTCCGATAACGACAATAAAACAGAACTTTACTTTCAAATTTGGCAAGGACGTGGACTTTTAAATCCCGAAAGTTGGATAGCAAAATAATTAATATGGAAGAACAAATTATCACACAATCAGTTGATTACGGCGATAGCAATATCATTACGCTCGAAGGATTAGAGCATGTGCGTCGTCGTCCGGGAATGTATATCGGAAAATTAGGCGATGGAACACATTCCGACGATGGAATTTATGTGTTGCTCAAAGAGGTGCTCGATAACTGTATCGATGAGTACCGAATGGGTGAAGGTCGGTCGGTAGAAGTGAAGGTGAAGGATGGACATGTAGAAGTGCGCGACCATGGGCGTGGTATTCCGTTGGGAAAAATGATTGATGCTGTGTCGGTTATGAATACAGGCGGTAAATACGATTCTAAAGCGTTTAAAAAATCGGTAGGTTTGAATGGTGTTGGTACAAAGGCGGTAAATGCACTTTCGTCCACATTTATTGTACAAAGTTACCGTGATGGTAAAACCCGTAGAGCCGAATTTGTAGAAGGGAAATTAATTGAAGACAGCAACATAACAGATGATACTAGCTCAGAAAGAGGAACATACATTTATTTTGTGCCTGACAATAAACTGTTCAACGATTATGTGTACAAAGAAGAATATATCGAAACCATGTTGCGCAATTTTGCGTATCTCAATACTGGTTTAACGATAAATTTCAATGGAAAAAAGATTTTGTCGAAAAATGGCTTGCTCGATTTGCTAAATGAAAACATGACAGCAGAGCCATTGTATCCTATTATTCATCTCAAAGGTGAGGACATTGAAATAGCTTTAACGCACAGCGATCAGTATGGTGAGGAGTATTATTCGTTTGTAAATGGTCAGCATACCACGCAAGGGGGTACACATCAAAGTGCATTCCGTGAGGCTGTAGCGCGTACTATTAAAGAGTTTTACAATAAAAATCACGAGGTTACTGATATTCGTAACGGTATAATTGCTGCCATAGCCATTAGCGTAGAAGAGCCCGTTTTCGAAAGCCAAACTAAAACGAAACTCGGTTCGCGTGATATGGCACCATCGGGTGGATTGTCGGTAAATAAATTTATTTCTGATTTTTTGAAAAAAGAATTGGATAACTTCCTACACCGCAACACAGAAACTTCTGGAACTTTATTGCAAAAAATTCAGGACTCCGAAAAAGAGCGAAAAGCGATAGCTGGTGTTACGAAATTGGCGCGCGAAAGAGCCAAAAAAGTGAATTTGCACAATAAAAAATTACGCGATTGCCGTGCGCATTACAACGATACACCAACAAAGGATGAAGCTAAAAACAGAGCGATTCAAGAATGTAGTATTTTTATTACCGAGGGCGATTCGGCGAGTGGCTCCATTACAAAAAGTAGGGATGTTAATACGCAAGCTGTATTTAGCTTGCGCGGTAAACCGTTGAATAGTTATGGGTTAACTAAGAAAATAGTGTACGAAAACGAAGAATTTAATTTGCTTCAAGCAGCATTAAATATTGAAGATGGCATTGATAACCTTCGTTATAATAAAGTAATTGTTGCCACCGATGCCGATGTGGATGGAATGCATATTCGCCTGTTGCTTATCACATTCTTTCTGCAGTTTTTCCCCGATTTAATTAAAAAAGGGCACGTTCATATACTTCAAACGCCACTTTTTAGAGTTCGAAATAAGAAAGAGACTATTTATTGTTATTCCGACGAAGAAAGGCAAGCAGCAATGGCTAAATTAGGTGCAAATCCTGAAATTACCCGCTTTAAAGGACTAGGAGAAATTTCGCCTGATGAATTTAAACATTTCATTGGCAAAGACATACGTTTGGATCAAGTGACCTTAAAAAAAGAAGATGCCGTGCATGATTTATTGTCGTTTTATATGGGTAAAAACACTTCCGAACGGCAATTATTTATTATCGACAACTTGGTTGTGGAAGAAGATGTGTAAATTTCATTGCTTAAGAGCTTGTAAAAATTCATTTAAGAGTTTCACATTTTTAAATCCTGGTGAAATTTCGAACTTGCTATTTAAGTCGATTCCGGCAAATTTTGGATGATTTATTTCCAGAATAGCTAAGGCATCATCGGCAGCAATACCTCCACTCAATAGAAATGGTGTTTCACCAGTGTATTCGGCTAGCATGCTCCAATCGAATTTCACTCC